>JAPLJL010000087.1 GCA_026388615.1 Pseudomonadota bacterium
TGAGCAATAAGCAATAAGCAATAAGCAATGAGCAATGAGCAACGAGTATGATCCAAGAACACCGGGACAACAGAACCCGGAAACCAGCAACTTTGAACCGTGAATCCTGAACCCGAGAGGTAATGATCATGTTCCGAAAAAAACACCAAGGTAACGATTACGACGCTATCATCATCGGCACAGGCATCGGGGGCCTGGTGGCCGGGTCCTACCTGGCCAAGGCGGGCGCCCGGGTCATGCTTTACGAGCACCACAGCCAGCCCGGGGGGTATTTCACCTCCTTCACCCGGCAGGGCTTCACTTTCGACGGCGGGATCCAGGCCTGCGAGGACTGCGGAATGCTCTTTCCCGTCCTGCGCCAGATCGGCGTGCTCGACCGGGTGGAACTCAAGAAAACCCGGTTCGCCCTGGCCACCCCGGATCATTTCGCCGTGCTCGATTCCCTGGAGAACGTGCAGACCTTTTATCGGGAGCTCCTGAAGGTTTTCCCGGACCAGGCCGCCGGAATCAACCGGATTGTCGAGGACATCGGCAATTTCTGCCGGGTGATGGAGGCCTACTGCCAGCTTCCCAATCCCATGTTCGGGCCCCTGCACCCGGCCCTGACCAAGTACCCGGGCTGGCGGAAGAAATACAAAGGGGATTTGAAGCACTCGAAGGAGTTCATGGAGTTCATGAAGATCACGCTCGACACCTACCTCGAGAACCGCCTCAGCAACCCCGACCTGATCCGCTTCATCAAGCAGATGATGTACGCGGGGGCGCCGGCCTCGTTCACGCTCTCTTTTTACTACTTCGTGATGGATTATTACCATCCCAAGGGCGGGTTCCAGTCGATTTCGAATGCCCTGGCCGATTTCATCACCGAGCAGGGCGGTAAGATCCAGTATAAGACCCTGGTGGAACAGATCGTGCTGGAAAACGGCCGGGCCGGCGGGGTCCGCCTCAACTCCGGGGAGGTGGTCCGCGCCCCCTACATCGTCTCCAACAGCGACGCCCGCCGGACCTTCCTGAAGATGCTCCCGCCCGAGGCCACGCCGGAGACCTACCGCTGGCGGCTGGCCCAGACGCCGGTTTCCGATTCGATCGTCACCGTCTTCCTGGGGGTGGACATTCCGGCCGCGGAGATCAAGACCCGGGACTGCAAGCATATTTATTACCTGCCTGACTACAAAGGGGTGGATATTCTCAAGTCGCTCGATGATGAGGAGGTTTATGCCAGCGCCCCGGTGGAGATCTGCATCCCCTCGCTGGAAGATCCCACGATGGCCCCGCCGGGGAAGACCGCGATTGTGTTACAAAGCCTGGCTTACATGAACTACGCGAACAACTGGGGGACGGAGAACGGAAAGCGCACCGAGAAGTACAAGGCCCTGAAGGAAAAGGTCTCGAACCAGCTGATCGCGAGCGCGGAAAAGCTCATCCCTGGGCTCTCGGGAAAAATCTTGTTCAAGGCCGTGGGCACGCCCTACACCAACGAGCGCTACACGCTTAACGCGGAAGGTGCCACCGCCGGCTGGACCTACAACCCGACGAAAGCGATGAACACGGGGTGGGAGGGAATGAAGGGATTCCAGACCCCGGTGAAGAACCTCTATCTGGTGGGGCACTGGACGATGTCGCCCGGCGGGGCGCCGGCGGGGTTCATGTCGGGCCGGATCGTCTCTTCCCTGATCAAGTGGCGGTTGCGCCTTCGGGTATAATTTTGGCTGGTCTGTCATTCTGAACGAAGTGAAGAATCTAAAAATCGCGAAATAAATGAAATACAAACACATCAATATCGTCGCGCGGGACTGGAAGGCACTGGCTAAATTCTACGAGAAGGTCTTCGGGTGTGTCCGGGTGCCTCCGGAACGGCATCTTTCGGGTGAATGGCTGGAAAGGGGTACGGGGGTGAAGGATGCCGAGATATCCGGTGCGCATCTTCGACTGCCTGGCTATGGCGAGCAGGGACCGACGCTGGAGATGTTCCAATATTCGACAAACAAAAAGAAACCATCTCCTGTAGCAAACCGTGAAGGATTTGGCCATATCGCGTTTGAGGTCCAGGATGTGGATAAGGTGATGAAGAGCGTCCTGGCGCATGGTGGTAAAAAGGTCGGCGAGGTCGCAACAGCGGCAGTTGAAGGGGTGGGGAAATTGACGGTAGTATATGTTGCCGATCCGGAAGGCAATATCATTGAATTGCAACGGTGGGATTAGTTCAACTGTTCATTTCATAGCGCATCAAAAGACACGTTACTTTAATTGTCATTCCGGGCTTGACCCGGAATCCAGTATTTCAATAAGTTCCTGGATCCCTGCTTTCGCAGGGATGACGACAAAAAGCCGAAAGGGATATTGATGAAAATACTTGGACTTTGCGGGTCGCCGGTTAAAAAAGGGAATGCCTATGTCTACCTGGAAAAGGCCCTGGAGCCGATCCAGGGCACGGGACCGGAAATCGAGATCGTCGAGCTCGCTAAAAAGAAGATCGAAGACTGCGTACACTGCAACTGGTGCCTGAAGAACAAGGATGCCGAAAAGATCTGCGTCCAGAAGGATGACGGGGAAGAAGTTCTACACAAAATAAAATCCTGCGACATCCTGGTAGCGGCCTCGCCGGCCTACTACGGGAGGATGACGGGAAGGCTGGCCGCCATTTTTGACCGCACCCGGCCATTCATTTTCAGTCCTGCCCACCGGGGCGCGATGAAAGACAAGCTGGGGGTGGCCCTGACCGTGGGATGGGGGCGCAACGCCGGGATGGAAACAACCCTTCTTTCCATCATTTACAGCTTCATGGTCCTGGAGATGCTTCCGGTCAGCTACCACGACGGGGGCGCCCTTTTCGGCGCGGCGGGTATCGCCAACCCGGTTCTCGTCCGGCGCGAGAAGGATGACCATCACGCCGTCGAGGCCGACCTGCCTGGCATCCTTGCCGCGCAGGGAGTGATCAAAAGGGCAGTCGACCTTTCGGGAAGAATCAAAAGATAAATCCTAATGACGATTTACGATTTACGATTGACGATTGTAGATTGAGGAATAAATAGAATAAAAGTTGGAATAAACGCTTCAGAACTTAAAGTCCGACAGCTTTTCGTCATTGCGAGTCCCGCTTGGCGGGACGTGGCAATCTATTTTCCCAAAAATTGATTTTTGGATTATGGAATTTATCTCAGGTCTTACGTGAGATTGCTTCGCTTCCCTCGAAATATCTCGGGACAAGTCGCTCGCAATGACAACTGCCCTGTCATCGCGAGCCCCGATGGGAATCGGGGCGAGGTGATCTCTCAGCCAAGTTTCAAATACTTTGCCATAAGAAAGAAAAACCGCGATTGCCTCACCCTTCGACTGCGCTCAGGGCTCGCAATGACGAAAAGGGGGAGAAATGTTGATACGATTTCTATATTCTAGTATTGTAGTACCATAATTCTTGATAGGGGGATTGGCAATGGCGAAGATACTAAACATTTCCGAAGCGGTTTCCCTAGCATTGCACGCGGCGCTGATGATGTCGGCCAACCCGGGCCGGCTGGTTTCCACGCATGAAATTGCCACCGCGCTCAAGGGTTCGGAGGCGCACCTCGCCAAGGTCCTCCAGCGCATGGTGCGAGCCGGCCTAGTGGAGTCCATCCGGGGGCCCGCCGGGGGCTTCCGGCTGAAAAAGAAACCATCGGAGATCTATCTTTTGGAGATTTTTGAAATTATTGAGGGCAAGCTTGCGGAGGATAAATGTCTGCTTTCCTCCCCGATCTGCCCCGCGGGGTCCTGCATCTTCGGCGGGATGCTGGATTCGGTCAATCGGCAGGTGAGGGAGTATCTGACCAAAACCCGGCTTTCGGAGTTTAGTAACCTTTCTCTTCCCCGGAAGGGAGGAAAACATGGCCAGAACAAGAAAAATCATTGAGATCGACGAAAAGAAGTGCAACGGCTGCGGGCAGTGTGTTTCCGCCTGCGCGGAAGGGGCGCTCGAACTGGTTAACGGCAAGGCCAAACTCGTTAAAGACATTTATTGCGATGGACTCGGGGCCTGCATCGGCGAATGCCCGGAAGGGGCGTTAAAAATAATTGAACGGGATGCGGTTTCGTTTAACGAGAAGGCGGTGGAGAAAAGAATGGAAAGCAAAATACTTAAAGCGAAGAAAGGCAAAACCCCGAAGACGCCGAAACCCGGCGGGACCGGGGAAACCCTGCCCTGCGGCTGTCCTTCGAGCCAGGTGATGGATCTCAAACCGGCAAAGGGTACTCATATATACACGCCGACTCAGGGAGTTGATTCCGAGCTTTCGCACTGGCCGATCAAGCTGAAGCTTCTTCCGCCCGAGGCGCCTTTTTTGAAGGGGGCCGATCTCGTCCTCCTGGCTGACTGTGCCGCGGCGGCCTATCCAAACCTGCACCCGAATCTCCTCCGGGGCCGGGCCATCGTCATGGCCTGCCCGAAGTTCGACGATCTTGAGGGGCACATCAATCGGCTGGCGGCGATCCTGGAAGCCTCTCACCCGAAGAGCCTGACCGTTGTCATCATGGAGGTCCCCTGCTGCAACGGCCTGCTTTTCGCCGCCGAGAAGGCGATCGAGCTTTCCGGGGTAAAAGTGCCGATGAAGAAGATGGTGATCAGCAGAGACGGGAAAATATTAGATAATGTCTAATTTCTAATGACGAATGTCTAATCAATGTCTAAATTCAAAATGCCTAAACACAAAATTCAGATCTCCAAAGGACTACGATTTTATTGGATGCCTTGTTTAAACATTAGTAAATGGGATTTGGTTATTGGTCATTGTTTGGTCATTGGTGCTTGGTCATTGGGATTTGATTAGAAATTAGAAATTAGTCATTAGTCATTAAATAATTTGCTTATGTCAAAAACGATCTGCCCCGGACAGGATACGCGGTTCTGGAAGCCCGGAGATATTTTCGAGGTGGCCTGCGGGAAGTGCGGCCGGCCGGTCGAGTTTTTCAAGGACGATTCGTCCCGGCGCTGTCCCGGGTGCGGCCAGCGGGTCCAGAACCCCCGAATCAGCCTGGGCTGCGCCCAATGGTGCGAGCACGCGAAGGAATGCCTGGGGTATGATCCAAAAGAAAGCAGGGAGCAGGGGGCAGGGAGCAAGGAGCAAAGAGCAGAGGGCAACCCAGACTACGCCAATCCATCCTGCGCGGGTGAACCGCTTCGGAGGACAGGGGCTTCGTCGGGCTCGCAGAGCTCGAGAGCAGAGGGCATCCCTCATGGTAATTCGGGACAGGTAGGGCAAGAAGAAAAACAACAAGAAACAATGATTGATCGGCTGATTGAGGCGGTCAAGAAAGAATTCGGCTGCGACCAGAAACGCATCACGCACGCCCTCCTGGTCTTGGAAAAAGCCCAGAAAATTCTGCGCCGGGAGGGGGGGAATCCCCGCGTGGTTTTAACCGCGGCACTTCTGCACGACATCGGGATCAAGGAGGCCGAGCGCAAGCACGGCTCCGCCGCCGGCAAATACCAGGAAATAGAGGGCCCGCCCATCGCTGAGCGGATCATGCGGGAACTCAGCCTGGACGCGGAAACTATTGAGCACGTCAGCCGGATCGTCGGCAGCCACCACAGCGCCAAAGACATCGATACCCTCGAATTCCGGATTCTCTGGGACGCCGACTGGCTGGTGAATTTGCACGAGGAATTCCCGGATACAGGAAGAGAAGAGCTGAAAAAGAAGATTGCCAAGATTTTCAACACCGAGACTGGAAGAAAAATGGCAACGGACCTACTTCCTTGTTCATGACGATGAGCCCTCTCCCTTGAGGGGAGAAGGGAGGGGGTGCCGCCCCCATACTTTATTGAAAAAATTAAAACCTCTGCTGTCCCTTAAAAAAGTGAGAATATTTTTCTTCCCCTCTTTTTCAAAGAGGGGCCAGGGGAGATTTGTAATTACTTAAGACAGTGGAACAGTACGACAAACTTCTTTGCGGTGGGTGATCCGTAATACCAGGACCTGGCCGGGGCTTTTTGAATATATCACCCGGCAATCCCCTGCCCGGTATCGGAAAAGCCCCTGGAATTCTCCCGTCAGGGCCACCCCGGCATCCGGATTTTCGGAAAGCGCCTTTTCCAGCTTGTTGATGATCCTGCGCGCCTCCTGCTT
>JAPLJL010000334.1 GCA_026388615.1 Pseudomonadota bacterium
ATGATCTGTTTCTTTCTTTTCTTTGAAAATCCCCAGCGGATAGTAAGGGATCATCTCCTGTTCAACCTTCCGGGCGGCCTCCGCCGGGCTCAAGCCCCAGTTGGTCGGGCAGGCCGAGAGAAATTCCACGAAAGAAAAACCCAGGCCGCGGATCTGGGTCTGGAAGGCCTGGAAAAGGATTTTCTTGGCCCGCCGCAGGTTGGCAATCTTGTCCACCGCGACCCGGGCCGAGAAGGCCACCCCTTCCAGAGGAGCCAGGAACTCCGCCATCCGGATCGGGTATCCGTCCTTCTGAAAGCTCCGGCCGTAGGGGGTGGTCGCGGTCTTCATCCCTAGAAGCGTAGTCGGGGCCATCTGCCCCCCGGTCATCCCGTAAATGGCATTGTTCACGAAGATAACAGTGATGTTCTCCCCCCGGTTGGCGCAATGAATGATCTCCGACATCCCGATCGCGGCCAGGTCCCCGTCCCCCTGGTAGGTGAAAACGAATCGGTCCGGCAAAACCCTCCGCACCCCGGTGGCCACCGCCGGGGCCCGGCCGTGAGGGGCTTCCACGGTGTCCACGTCTATGTAGTTATACAGGAACACGCTGCATCCGACGGAAGAAACCGCGATGGTTTTTTTCCGGAGATCGTAGTAATTCAAGGCCTCGGCCGTCAGGCGGTGAATCAGGCCATGATGGCATCCCGGGCAGAAGTGGAAAGGAATATCGATCAACTCCGGAGGCCGGGAAAAAACCTGTTTCATCTGAATCTCCTTTCCATCTCCCCCGCGATTTCTTCCAGGGCCGGAAGGGACCCCGCCCCGGGAGCTCGGAAATAAAGCTCGATGCCCGGGCCGGGAAGAGCCGACATCCGGACGTCGTCCACCATCTGCCCGGTGTTCAGCTCCACCACCAGGAATTTTTTCACCCGGCGGGAGAGTTTCTGAATCGGCTCCACCGGAAACGGGTAGAGAGTAATCGGACGGAGCAGGCCGGCCTTGATCCCCTGCTTCCGCGCCATCCGGATGGAAGACTTGGCGATCCGCGCGATAATTCCGAAAGCGACCACGATAAAATCCGCGTCTTCGGTCAGGAATTCCTCCCAGCGGGGCTCCCGGCGTTCAATCTCATGGTATTTATCCAGCTGTTTCAGGGTCTGTTTCTCCAGCTCGCCCTCAGCCAGGTAGAGGGATTTCAGCAATCGGGAGGCTCTGCCCTCGGCCCCGGTCAGCACCCATTCCGGAAGAGGCGCGGGAGCGGGTGGCTCCCGCCGGTTTACCTGCTCCTTCATCTGTCCGACCACTGCGTCGGAAAGAATCAGCGCCGGCGTCCGGTATTTGAAGGCCAAATCAAAGGCCAGAAAGGTCAGATCATACATCTCTTGGGGGGAATCGGGAGCCAGGACCGGGGTACGATAATCTCCATGACCGCCGCCGCGCGTGGCCTGGAAATAATCACCCTGGGAAGGGGCGATCCCTCCCAGCCCCGGTCCGCAGCGGGAAACATTCACGATCACGCCGGGGATCTCGCTTCCGGCCATGTAGGAAATCCCTTCCTGCATCAGGGATATCCCCGGGCCCGAGGAAGAAGTCATGGCCCGCGCCCCTAGGGCCCCGGCCCCGAGCAGCATATTGATCGAGGCGATCTCGCTTTCCGCCTGGAGAAATTGCCCCCCCACCTTGGGGAGTTCCCGGGACAGATACTCCGGGATTTCCCCCTGCGGCGTGATCGGATAGCCGAAGTAATACCGGCATCCGGCTTCGATTGCCGCCATCGCCAGGGCTTCGTTGCCCCGGGTAAATATTTTTTTATTCTCGCTCTCCGCCATTAATCCAGTCTCTGGTTTCTAGTTTCTGGTTTTTGGTTTCTGGTTTCCTGTTTCCTGTTTCTGACTTCCGGCTTTTCGCTTTATCCTTTAAGCTTTCAGTTTTGAGCTTTTGCCCTATGCTCTATGCCCTTTGCCCTTTGCTTTTATTACCTCCACACCTCAATCACCACTTCGGGGCACATCTCCGCACAGGACGAACATCCGGTGCATTCGCCCTCCCCCCGGCTCTGGACGTAATAATAGCCAT
>JAPLJL010000366.1 GCA_026388615.1 Pseudomonadota bacterium
ATGAGCACCCTGAGATCCGGAAACAAGCCCTGAAAAACTCCCTGACCATCGCCCGCGACTGGATTCCTTTCGTGGTCCTGATCGGTGTCTACGAAACCCTCCGTGACTACACCGGCCTGATCCGGACCGATTCGATCGACCACTACCTATATCAAATCGACATTTCCCTTTTCGGAATCGAGCCTACCATCTGGATCCAGCGTTTCGCCCATCCTTTTCTCACTGACTACTTCGCATTTTTCTATACTCAATACCTGATTCTTCCCCTTATCCTCGGGCTTTGGCTCTATCTGAAAAACCGGCGGGAGGATTTCCAGGAGCTTTCCATCGCCCTGATCATCGTTCTCTACGGCGGTTTCATCCTTTATTGCATCTTTCCCGCCGGGCCCCCGCGCCATTTTCAGCCTCTCCTTTCCCAGTTCGACCCGAAAGTGCTTCCCAGCTTGGGATTCTTCTCCTGGTCTCAGCAGCACATGGACTCGATGACCGTAATCATCACTCGCTCTTCCTTCCCCAGTCTGCACTGCGCCTTGAGCTGCACCGCCCTCCTTTATGCCTACCGTTTCGGGAACCTCTGGCCCCGGCATCCCCGAACCCTGGTCTGGATCTACCTGGTCCCGGTGGTTTCCCTCTGGATTTCCACGGTTTATCTCCGCCACCATTGGATTCCCGATATTACGGCTGGGATTCTCCTTGCTTGCGGCGTCTATTTCCTTTCTCCCTGGATTAGGAGAAAATTTAAAGAGTTCAACAATATCCAATCCTAAATAGAGGGAGGTAGCCATGGGTACTCTGCACGGAGGAGAACTGGTCGTTAAATCCCTGAAACAGGAAGGGGTCGAGCAGATTTTCAGCCTGAGCGGCGGGCATATCGCCCCCATTTACGACGCCTGCATCGATTACGGGATCAAGATTTACGATACCCGGCACGAACAGGCGGCCGCCCACATGGCCGAGGCCTGGGCCCGCCTGACCGGGAAACCGGGCGTGCTGGTGGTCACCGCCGGCCCGGGTTTCACCAACGCGGTCACCGGGATCGCCAACGCCTGGCTCTCCGGAAGCCCGATGGTGGTGATTAGCGGCCATTCGAGCATGCGGGAAACCGACACCTGCAGTCTCCAGGAACTCGACCAGCTTCCCATCGTCAGCCCGATCACCAAGTGGTCCCGCACGGTCCACGACGTCACCCGGATCCCGGAGTATATCAGCATGGCCTTCCGCCACGCCTGCTCCGGCAAGCCCGGTCCCGTCTACCTGGAGATTCCAACCAATGTCATCATGAAAAAATGCGAGGCCGAGGACGCGGCTTTCTTCCCCCCCGGGTTTCCGGCGCCCCGTCCCGGGGTGGACCCCGAACTGATCCGGAAGGCCGTCGAGCTCATCGAAAAGGCCGAGCACCCGGTGGTGGTGGCGGGCAGCGGGCTCTGGTATTCCCAGGCCTTTGCCTCGCTGAAAAAGTGGATCGAATACTCCGGCCTGCCGGTTTTTACCAAGGCGCAAGGGAGGGGCGGGATACCCGACAGTCACCCCCTCTGCTTCGGCAGCGCGGTGGCCCTGGTTCCCGGGGCGGCGGGGACGGCCATGTCCACATCGGACCTGCTGATCCTGCTCGGAACCCGCCTGGACATGTTCATGAACTTCGGCCGCCCGCCGGTCTGCAGCCTGGAAACCAAGTTCATCCAGATTGACATCAACCCGCTGGAACTCGGCCGGAACCGGGGCCTGGAGCTCGGGATCTCCGGAGACCTGGAATCGGCCCTGACCGCCCTGCTTTCCGCTTACCAGAAGCTCGGGAAGCCGCGCGACCGCCGCTCCTGGGTCGAAACCCTCCGGGAGGCGCACACCTTCGGGCGGGAAGATCTGAAAAGCCAAGGAGAGGTCAGCCAGGTACCCATGCATCCCCTGCGGCTGCTTACCGAAATCAAGAAATGCCTGGAACCCGACTCCATCATCGCGGCCGACGGCGGCGATACCCAGGTCTGGACCTCCATGGCCATGGACGTCAATCTCCCCGGCCATTACATCGATACCGGCCTCTTCGGCTGCCTGGGGGTGGGGGTTCCTTTCGCCCTGACCGCGAAAATCGCCCATCCGAAGTCCCGGGTTTTCCAGATCTGCGGGGATGGCGCGATCGGGTTCAACCTGATGGAGTTCGATACCGCCATCCGGCACAAGCTTCCCATCATCTGCGTGGTTAACAATGACCAGGCCTGGGGGATGATCAAGCACGGGCAGGAGCTTGTTTACGGCAAGGACCGGGTGATCGGGGCCGAACTGGGACTCACCCGCTACGATAAAATGGTCGAAGCCATCGGCGGATACGGGGAGCTGGTCCGGAAACCCGAAGACGTGGCCCCGGCCATCAACCGGGCCATCGCCTCGGGCAAGCCGGCCCTGATCAACGTGGAAACCGATCCCGACGCCATCAGCCCGGGCAGCTACGCCCTGGTCATGGCCGTCAGCGGCTAATCAGGTAAATTGGGATTGCTTCGTCGCAAAAGCTCCTCGCAATGACAGAGATAGGAAACTATTTTGGTTGGAGATCACCGCAGGGCAAGCCCTGCCACTACAAATAAGATTTTTCCGTAGTGGTCAAGCTTGCTCGACATTTATATGGTCTAGTCATTGTCATTGCGAGCCCTTGGACCTCAGAGAGAGAGTCCGAGGGCGTGGCAATCTAACATGAAAATATTTTCCAAAAGAATTCCCGCCATCCTTCTCGCCCTGGTTATTTTCGACGTCACCATCGCGGTCATCGGCTTCTTCTTCCCCGAACTCTGGTTCCGGGTCTTTCACGGTGTCCCTTACGATGATCCGCAGGGCTTTCTCCCCAGATGCGCGGCCAACTGGTCCGCCTTCGCCCTGATTCAACTGATCGCTTTTTTCCGCTGGGAAAAAGATCCGGTCTGGCTGGCCATGGTCGCGGCCGCCCGGCTTTCCGACATCTTCACCGACCTGGCGTACTTCTGGTTCTGCTCGGATATTACCGTACTCGGCAAACTCAGCTTTCTGACCGCCGGCCCGATCAATCTTTTATTG
>JAPLJL010000442.1 GCA_026388615.1 Pseudomonadota bacterium
CAGGATCGAAAGCAGGATGGCCTTGCGGACGACGTGAGCTTTTTTGGAGATCTTCGGCACCGGGTGATCGGCGGCAATCTGAAGTTAATTCGGGGCCGCCTTCTTGTTAGCTCCGTTTCCGGACCAGGAGCCAGACCATGATGCCCAGGGACAGTCCGCCTGCCATCCCGATCAGGGCGGATTCCATCATCAGTCTGAACGAGGCCTGGGCGGTCGGCCCCAGGAGCGCCTTCTGTACCAGGTCCAGGTTCTCGCCCCGGGCGAGGACCGTGTTGAACGACAGCTTGCCCACCAGGGGGACGGAGGGCCGGATTAAAAACCCGATCATCCCGCCCAGAAAAAACCAGATAAATCCCAGGACCCCGATCACGACGGAAGCTTCCCGTTTGCTCATTTGGTTCATCTTTTCTCTCCTCTCGGATTTCCGCGCCCGGCCGGTTTCCCGGCCGGCGGCGTTCAGCCCGGAACGGCCGGCCACCGGCATTTCCGCGCGTAATAAGCTTCCCGGCCGGCCTGGTTCTCGGTGATGGATAATTCCATGAATAAATTCGAGACGGTCACCTTGATGGTGATTTCCTCCACGAAACTGATGGTGATGATATCGTTTTTATAAGAGATCGAATTGATCGTCCCCGCGCCTTTCTTCTCGTCGTCCGCGATCCCGCAGGTCTGGGCGTTATAAATATACAGGCAGGCGGAGACGACACGGTGCTCCCATTTTTTTACCAGCAGGAAATCCCGGGCGACGTAACCGCCTTTTTCGATCACGGTCACGGGGATATCGATGGATTTCTTATGCTGGTCGAACCTGACCTGGTCCAGGGTAACGTTCCGCCCCTGGACATAGTCGCGGAGGCGGTTCAGATTTTCAATTTCCCGGACCGGGACTTTATGCATGTGCTGTTTTTATGACAAGCCGTTTATTTTGGTAAAAGCTTCGGGTGCTTTGATTTTAGCCATTTTTCCACGCTTTGGCGAAGCTTCCGGGCCAGATCCAGAACCTCTCGGACCTCCTGATCGGAGACCATCCCGGCGCGGTCGTAATCGCTGAGGTTCCGTTTCTTCCGGAATTGGTCGAATTGCGTGACCAGGCTTTCGTCAGCCCCGATCGTGTCAGCCAGGGTTTGGATGACCCGGTAATGGTGGGAAGTCCTTTCGGCCCGGTAGCCGGCGGCGGCCAGGGCGGCGGTCGCGGCCTGTAAAGCGGCGTTGTAAGCGATATTAAAGCGCCAGTCCGGGCTCAATCCCGGGGTCTGGCAGTCGGCCAGGTCCCGGTCCGCGATCCCGAGCAGGTCGCGGATTTCCTCGGGGCTGGTCTGATGCTTAATCAGCCAGCCGTTTTTAAGTAATTCGGGCAAGCTCATGTTCGTCGCCGATCAGGAAAAGTTTTTTTCCTTTCAAGACGGTATTCAGGAAATGATGATTTTCTTTCAGCTTGGACCGGAATTCTCCCGGCGGATAGACCGTGGGGTTCACTTCCCGCCGCAGGGTTTCCTGGGCGGGTCCCAAGACGGCGGCCACTTCGGAAAACTTCGCCCGGCCGACCACGAGAATGTCCACGTCACTCTGCCGTTTTTCCTCGCCCCGGGCAAGGGAACCGTAAATCAGGGCAACCTGGACGCGGTCGGCCAGGGGGGCCAGGGCCGATTTCAAGACGTCGGTGACCCCGGAGGTTTTCCGTACCAGATTTTTGATTTCGGGGAAGATCGGGCAGTCCGGGTTGGCCTGGAAGTAAACCTGGCGGCCTTCCACCCGGCGCCGGATAAGCCCGGCGTCGGAAAGCTGCTGCAATTCCCGCTGCAAGGCGCCGAGCCCGACCCCCGCGGTCCGGGCCAGCTGGCGCAGGTAAAAAGCCTCGTCGGTATGGCTGAAAAGCAGGGACAGAACCGCCCGGCGGGTCTTGCCGAAAAGGCTGGCGGCCAGATTATGATCCGGATTCTTCGTATCCATTATGGTTACAATCGTAACCTATTTGGTTACAGAAGGCAAGATCTCCACGGTGCTGGGGGCGGTTCGAATTTAAATAGTATGCAGATAAAGCAAGAAAGATAATAAGCAAAACAAACAGACGGATTTCCTTAATGTGCTTTCTTAAACTAAGCATTTTGATTCCGCCAAAACAAAAGCGGCGGGGAGATTGCCTCCCCGCCGCCGGGTGTCTTTATTGTGAAGGAAACTTGACGTCACGCTCTTAATCCGGCTTTTTTAAAAAGTCCTTTTTGCCTTCGAGAAAAAGCCGGTCTTTCTTGTCTATTTCCCTTACCCCTTTTTTCATTTCGATCATCGTTTCCAGTCCGGCTACGGGAACAGCTACATTATCAATTATTTCCTTGTGGATCCCGCTTTCGGCCCTTTGATAATCCATTTTGCCAATCTTGGTTATTACGTCTATATAAAAATCTCCCAGTCCCACTCTTACCACTCCGTATTCCCTGACCATCCCGGCAGTTAGATCCGAAATCTCCCCCGGCTTCAGAAATTTCCCCAGGGCCTTCCGCAAATTTCCGATGTTTTCATCCGAAGCTTCAACCAGGATGTCCATGTCCATCGTGGTTCTTTCCAGCCCATGCAGGATAACCGCCCAGCCGCCCACCAGGATGTATTTAACCCCAGCCGCGTTAAATACTTTTACCACCTCCAGAAGCTTTTCCAGGGTCAGCATTATTTTCCTTGATGATTCCTTCTTTTCTCTATTCTTTTATGCAGATCCTCTTCCGCCAGGGCCAGGGTCCGGAAAGGGTAAATTCCGGGCGGATATAATTGCCCCTGGTTGATTCCTTTTTGATCGAGGAAATTTTTCGTTTCCTCCAGGAGCCGCGAGAGGCGGTCTTTATCAAAACCTCTCTCCCACATCTCCCGGTACAGGTCGATTCTGGCTTCCTGGAAGGTTCGGAATTTCTTGATCCCACGCATGAATTTATCCCTGAAAATTTAGGTTTATAGGTATTCTAATGCCGCTTGAAACGCGATTCAAATAAAAAGCGGCGGGAAGATTGCCTCCCCGCCGCTTACTTTTAGGCTTCTTAACTTTTAGGCTCTTAGGCTTTTTGCTCTTGCCTCTTGCCTCTTGCCTTTGACCTTTGACCTGACCTAGATCTTTTCCCGGTATTCCCCGAAAACCGCGCGCAGGGTGTCGGAGATCTCGCCGATCGTGCCGTAGGCCTTGACCGCCTTCAGGATCGGGGGCATCAGGTTGTCCTTGCCCTCCGCGGCTTTCTTGACCTCGGCCATGGCTGATTTCAACGCCGCGTTGTCGCGTTTCTTCCGGACGTCGACCAGGCCCTGGACCTGTTCCGCTTCCTTTTTGGGGTCGATCTTCAGGACCTCGAATTTCAGGGGCTCGTCGACCTTGTACTCGTTCACCCCCACCACGATCCTTTCCTTCTTTTCGATCTCGAGCTGGTAGCGGTAGGAGGCGTCCTCGATCTCCCGCTGGACGTAGCCCGACTCGATCGCCGGGATCATCCCGCCCATTTCCTCGACCTTCTTCAGGTAAACGCGGGCCCCTTCCTCGATCTGGTTGGTCAGGGCCTCGACCGCGTAGGAGCCGGCCAGGGGGTCGATGGTATTGGTGACCCCGGACTCCTCGGAAATCAGCTGCTGGGTCCGGAGGGCCAGGCGGACGGAATTCTGGGTGGGGAGGCTGAAGGCCTCGTCGAGCGAATTGGTGTGGAGCGACTGGGTCCCGCCCAGGACCGCGGCCAGGGCCTGGAGGGCCACCCGGACCACGTTGTTCATCGGCTGCTGCGCGGTCAGCGTGCAGCCCGCGGTCTGGGTGTGGAAGCGGAGCATCTGGGCCTTCGGGTCGGTGATCCCCTTTTCCTGGAGGAGCCGCGCCCAGAGCCGGCGGGCGGCTCGGAACTTGGCGATTTCCTCCAGGAAGTCGTTGTGGGCGTTAAAGAAGAAAGAGAAGCGCTGGGCCAGTTCGACCGCGTCCAGCCCGGCGTCCTTGACCGCCTTGATGTATTCCAGCCCGTCAGCCAGGGTGAAGGCCACTTCCTGGACCGCGGTGCAGCCCTTCTCGCGCATGTGGTAGCCTGAGATCGAGATGGTGTTCCACTCGGGCACGGCGTCTTTGCAGAAAGCCATGATGTCGGTGGCCACCCGGATGGAAGGCCGGGGCGGGAAGATGTAGGTGCCGCGGGCGATGTATTCCTTCAGCATGTCGTTCTGGATGGTGCCCCGGAGCTTCTTGGCTTCCACCCCCTGTTTTTCCCCGATCGCGATGTACATGGCCAGGAGCACGGCGGCGGTGGAGTTGATGGTCATGGAAGTGGAGACCTTGTCCAGGGGGATCTGGTCGAAAAGCACCTCCATGTCGGCCAGGCTGTCGATGGATACGCCCACCTTGCCCACTTCGCCCTTGGCCAGGGCGTGGTCGGAGTCGTAGCCCATCTGGGTGGGGAGGTCGAAGGCGATGGAAAGGCCGGTCTGCCCCTCCTTCAGGAGGAAGCGGAAGCGCTCGTTGGTTTCCTTGGCCGTGCCGAAGCCGGAGTACTGCCGCATGGTCCAGGGCCGCCCGCGATACATGGTGGGCTGAACCCCGCGGGTGAAGGGAAATTTCGAGGGGAAGCCCAGGTCGCGGACGTAATCCTCTCCCTCGATATCGAGGGGGGTGTAGACCCGCTTATATTCCAGGCCCGAGCCAGTGGTGAACTTGGCCTTCCGCTCCTTGGCCTTGCTGAGCGATTTCTGCACGGTTTTTTCTTCCCAGTCCTGAAAGGATTTTTTGAGGTCTTCAGCCATATCATTCTCCTTTTTATAAATGTCTCTTCTGATCAAATTTAATTTCTTTAACTTTCGCAGCCTAAAGGCTGCGGCTACCGGTTCTCTTCGCAAGGCTAAAGCCTTGCTCTATATTATTTCAATCTGCAATCGTCAATCGTAAATCGTCATTTGCTTAGTCTTCTGCCCTTTGCTCTATGCTCTTTACAGCGGGATGTTCCCGTGCTTCTTCGG
>JAPLJL010000345.1 GCA_026388615.1 Pseudomonadota bacterium
CGATAAATTATTTATCGATACAGGCTGGACCCTGATTGCCCCGGAGGGGCGGGTCAGCCGGCCGGGATTACGGCACGGCACGTATTAGTGCGCGGAGCGAAACCAACCCCCCAAAAAAGAAAAGAGCTGGGTCTAGGAAGAGATTCTTCATCCGCCCTACGCCAATCTTCCTACGCTGGAGCTTCGGAGGACAGGTCGCAGAGCTCGGTAGCCCAGGCTTTTCGATCAGATCCCGAGGCATTGTGGTCGAGGGAAGCCTGCGTTTTTTCTTCAAGTCTTTCACTCCTTGCCTTGTTTTCCTGAGCGCAGTCGAAGGACCGATAACCTCGGACTCTTACTTATTCCGAAGTCCATATTCTTTTCATATTTAACGCTTTTCTCTCTGCCCTTTGCGCCCGAGCTCTGCGAGCCCGACGAAGCCCTGTTGAGGCGGGGCATCCTGCCCCGCTTAAGCCGGGCGAAGTCTGGGTCGCCTCCTCTCTTTTTTGTATACAATTGACATCAACGGGATGTTGTTTAATAATTCGCTCAAAATTGGCGTACCTCAGGTTTTCGGGGAAAGGGGTAATTTCGCCGGAACGGGATTCAGGCCGTTAACATTAAGGAAGCGCGGAAGGTTCCGCGCCTGGTCATATCATTATAATAAGGAGGGAATAATGGAAAAAAGGGTTGAAAAAAGCCGGCTGGCCGCCTGGTTGGCCGTGCTGGGGGTGCCGGTGCTCACCCTGCTTTTAAGCACCGTGGCTCAGGCCAGTGAGGCCGAGCTGATTCTCCCGGACATGGGTTCCGTGTCCTTCCTGGGATTACCGGGCTCAAGCCTGCTGATTGGTGGCCTGGTGGTTTGCCTCCTGGGGATGGCCTTCGGGATGTGGCAGTACACCAAGCTCCGGGATCTGCCGGTGCACAAGTCCATGCGGGAGGTTTCCGAACTCATCTTCGAGACCTGCAAGACCTACCTGATCACCCAGGGCAAATTCATCGCCCTCCTCTGGGCCTTCATCGCGGTGATCATGGTGGTTTACTTCGGCGTGCTGAGCCACATGGCGGCTTTCAAAGTCGTGATCATCATCCTCTTCAGCATCGTCGGCATCCTGGGCAGCTACTCGGTGGCCTGGTTCGGGATTCGGATCAACACCTTCGCCAATTCCCGCTCGGCCTTCTCGAGCCTGGGGGGCAAGCCCTTCCCGACCTACGCGATTCCCATTCAGGCCGGGATCAGCGTCGGGATGCTCCTCATCAGCGTCGAGCTGGTGATCATGCTTTTCATCCTGATTTGGGTCCCCGGTGACTACGCCGGGCCCTGCTTCATCGGGTTCGCCATCGGAGAATCGCTCGGCGCCGCCGCCCTCCGGATCGCGGGCGGGATCTTCACCAAGATCGCCGACATCGGCTCCGACCTGATGAAGATCATTTTCAATATCAAGGAAGACGATATCCGCAACCCGGGCGTGATCGCCGACTGCACCGGCGACAACGCCGGCGACTCGGTCGGCCCCACCGCCGACGGCTTCGAGACCTACGGCGTTACCGGGGTCGCCCTGATCACCTTCATTATCCTGGCGGTGAGCGACCCGACGGTCCAGGTTCAGCTCCTGGTCTGGATCTTTGTGATGCGCATCGGCATGATCGTGACCAGCCTTCTCGCTTACTACATCAACCAGGCCTGGGCCAAGTCCACCTACGGGAACCTGGATAATTTCAATTTCGAGACGCCCCTGACCAAACTGGTCTGGCTGACCTCGATCATCTCCATCGCCATGACCTTCGTGCTTTCCTATCTCCTGATCCCCAACGTGGGCGACGGGACGATGTGGTGGAAGCTCTCCCTGATCATCACCTGCGGAACCCTGGCCGGGGCGATCATCCCCGAGCTGGTCAAGATTTTTACCTCCATGCATTCCAAACATGTCCGCGAGATCCTCGACTCCGCCAAGGAGGGCGGGGCTTCCCTGGACATCCTCTCCGGGCTGGTGGCGGGCAATTTCTCCGCCTACTGGATGGGGATCTCGATCGTGGCCCTGATGGGCATCGCCTACGGGGTGAGCACCACCGGGGTTTCCGCCCTGATGGTGGCCCCCGCGGTCTTCGCCTTCGGCCTGGTGGCCTTCGGCTTTTTAGGGATGGGGCCGGTCACAATCGCGGTGGATTCCTACGGGCCGGTGACCGATAACGCCCAGTCCGTTTACGAACTTTCCAACATCGAGAAGATTCCCAACATCAAGGCCGAGATCAAGAAGGAATTCGGCTTCGAACCTAATTTTGACCGGGCCAAGGGCTGGCTGGAGGAGAACGACAGCGCGGGCAACACCTTCAAGGCCACGGCCAAACCGGTCCTGATCGGGACCGCGGTGGTCGGGGCCACCACCCTGATCTTCTCCCTGATCATGATGCTGACCAACCATTTGACCGAAAATATCGATAAAATCTCGATCCTCAACGCCCCGTTCCTGCTCGGGCTCATCACCGGCGGCGCGGTGATCTTCTGGTTCGCCGGCGCTTCCATGCAGGCGGTGGTGACGGGTTCCTACCGGGCGGTGGAGTTCATCCGGAAGAACATCAAGCTCGACACCGAGCGGGCCTCGATGGCGGACAGCAAACGGGTGGTGGAGATCTGCACCCAGTACGCCCAGAAAGGCATGTTCAATATTTTCATCGCCGTCTTCTTCGGCACCCTGGCTTTCGCCTGCCTGGATGAGTTCTTTTTCATCGGCTACCTGATCTCGATCGCCGTCTTCGGTCTCTACGAGGCGATCTTCATGGCCGATGCGGGCGGGGCCTGGGACAACGCCAAGAAGCTGGTCGAGACCGAGCTGAAAGAGAAGGGCACCCCCCTCCATGCCGCTGCCGTCGTCGGCGACACCGTGGGCGATCCCTTCAAGGATACCTCCTCGGTGGCGATGAACCCGATCATCAAGTTCACCACTCTCTTCGGGCTCCTGGCGGTCGAGCTCGCGATCACGCTCGACCCGACGCTTCGAATAGTCCTGGCCGCGGTCTTCTTCGCGGTTTCCGTGACCTTCGTTTACCGCTCCTTCTACAAGATGCTGATCAGCCAGGCGAAGGGGTAAGCATCCGCCGGGCTTAATCACCACTGCGAACGACGGGGGCCGGGTTTTTACCCGGCCCCTTTTTTTGGGAGCGCATTAGCTTGCTAATGCCATGCATTTCCCCGCTTCTTTAATCCCGAAAAATGCAGTTATTCTTTCCCAATGCTTTGTAGTTGCCCGATTTATCGGGCGCTTTTATGGACTGCATCAGCTTGCTGATGCGTTGCAATAGCAAGCTATTGCACTCCAAAACAAAATGTTTTTAACCCCGACGGACCGGCAGGATCTTTTGGCTAAACCAGGTCGGTGGCGAAGTCGGAAGTGGAAAGAACGATGTTGCCGTCATTATCCCAGCCGGAGGGTTGGGCCCACACCCCTAAAATCCCGGTCTGGGCGCTACTCGTCCCGGCGACGGCGTTTAACTGGTTCATGTCGGTGGCGGAAGGCAGGAAGCAGCGGGCCTGGGGATAATGAACAGACTGGTCCAGGAACTTGCGGAGATTGGGCAAAAGCCAGTTTCCTTCGGATCCGGTCCCGGACCCGGAGGCATCCAGGGTTAAATAATTGGGGTGAAGACTGTCAATGGAGATATAAATGAGTTTCCGGGCCGAGGTGATTTTCTTGCCCCCGCCGGAAGAACCGCCGGAAACTTCTAGGGAAACTTCTAGAAACTTCTAGGGTCAGGTCTTTACTTTGGTATTGGGAAGGGGTAGGATGAGGATATGGCCAGACCATTGAGGATAAGCTACGAGGGGGCGGTGTACCATGTAACCGCTCGGGGCAACGAGCGGAAGAATATCGTTGTTGAAGATGACGATCGAAGGCGCTTTATAAAGGTTCTTCTGGATGTAGTCGATCAGTTTGGAGTGGTTTTGTATGCCTGGGTATTGATGGATAACCATTATCACCTGCTTCTGGAGACACCGAAGGCGAATTTATCGTTAGCGATACGGCATTTAAACGGGGTCTATACGCAGGGATTTAACCGGGGTCATCGGCGGGCGGGTCACCTGTTTCAAGGAAGATTCAAGTCGATTCTGGTGGAGAA
>JAPLJL010000174.1 GCA_026388615.1 Pseudomonadota bacterium
ACCAGATAGACCGAACAGACCAGATAAACCAGATGAACCAGACAACCGTTTTGAACTCTAAGCCCTATGCGCTTTGCCCTCTGCGTCCCACATCCCAGCGTGGGCAGGCGATGGCCGAGATCCTGGTGGCCCTGCCGGTTTTAATCCTGATTTTCGCGGCGGTTTTATATCTCGGGGAAGGGTATAACCGCAAGGCCGATACAATCATCGCCACCCGCTACACGGTCTGGACCAACTCGCGGGCCGGGAAAAGTCAGGTTACGGAAAAGGACCTGGCCCTTCTCTTTTATAACCGCGAGGAAATGAAGGAACGCCTGAAATTGAAAAACGCTCCGGAGAGCGAGCCTTTCGAAGACATCCTGCTTTTCGGGCTCACCGATCTCCTGGGCCATGGCTCGGGAACCGACGGCAAAACCCTGACCCTCACCTTTCGCCCCCGGCCCGGGTCGGATAAAAACACGCTGATCTCCTCCACCCACTACCTGGACGGCAATACCTGGCGTGACGACCGGGAGCCAGGCAATGCCCTGCGCTTCGTCAGCTGGGGCATCGCGGCCGCCCGTTCCAATTCCAATCAGAACGGATCTTCGGGCAACCAGGACTTCGGCGACCTCGGAGGAGCAAAGGTGGGAAAACCTTAAAGCCGGAGGAGAAATTAAAAGTTGAAATAGAAAATAACAATGATGAGTCTATTCAAATCAATAATTTCATTCAGATTGCTTCGCCGTCCCGAAAATATTCATAATGTTGGGACTCCTCGCAATGACAATTCTTTCTCGGCCCTGACAAAATACCTGGACCGTATTTTCCGGCTCTTTCTCTCCTTTATGATCCTGGCCGGGATTATCTGGTTCGGGATCACTTTGAGCCCCGCGGTCAGGGTTAGCCGGGCCATGGTCACCGACCGGATGACCAATTCCCGACTGGCGCACAAATCCATTCCCGGAGTCTCCTGGGAAGGCACCCGGGACTTCTGGATCAACGGGGGTCGGATTACCATCGAGCGGGGAATAACCGAAAAGATAAAATCTTCGGACCTCTGGTCGTCCCTACAAGATACTTCCGGAGAATTCCTGGCCGGGGGTGAAAAACAAGGGTTTCTGGCCGGTCTTCCAGTCGGGCGCGGCCAGGCCCTCAAACTTCTGGCCCGGGGGTTCAACCCCGCCGACCTGGTTTCCGCCTTTCTCGTCCTTCCCCGCCCAGGCTCCGGCGCCGACCTCTTTGCCTTCTCCGCGTCCGGGCTCGGGCTGGCAAATTTTCTGGCCGAAGGGCTCAACGACGCCCCCGGCGGGGACCCGGCCGGCCTCCCCCGCCTTCCCCTTTCCCAGCGGCTGGTTTCGATCCAGGGGGCCGACTCGTCCCCGCGCCTTCAGATCGCGGTTTACCGGTATCCCGGATCCGTCGAATCGGCCCGGAGATTCTACCTCGCCAGCCTGGCCCGGGAGGGATGGGAAACCCAGGGTAACCCCGGGGAAGACAATTTCCATAATTTCGGCAAGACGAAATCCCTGCTCTCGCTCGGGATCGACAAAGATCAGGAGGAAGGCGTATTGATCACCGCGGCGATGCTCACGCAATAAAACCTAAGGGGCCAAGGGTATAGAAACCCCGGGTCCCAGGGTTCCAGGGGCAAGAGATGAAGAAAAGATTTTTTCAAACCTTTAATAAAAAACACTCACGGCGATCGGAACGCAGCCTAAAGACTGCGGCTACCTTCGAATCTTTAAACCCTCGAACCCTCGAACCCTCGGCCCCTGGGACCCTTTTTTTAAATTGTTCCGGTCAAGCCATGGTGGAATACCTTCTGGCCACGGTTCTGGCCGCCCTGGTCATCGGCGCCGCTTTCGCCATCTTCTTCTCCGCCCTCCGCGGCTACTACGGGATTTTAACTTTCCTGGTCGGACTCCCGGTCCCCTGAGAAAGGAGAAATAGTCTTGCCGAATATTTGTTCGGAACCGAGCAGCAATTGAATCCCTATTCCTTCACGGTTTCCGACCCCGTGCTGCTGGCGCTCCTGGCCACGTCCGGGTATACCGATATCCGTTATCAGAAAATCTATAACGCTTTTACCCTCCCCGCCCTGGCCCTGGGCCTGATCTTAAACACGGCTTTTTTCGGGTTCGCCGGCGCGAGGTCCAGCGCGATCGGTTTTCTCGTCGGCTTCGGGATCTTCTTCCTGATTTATCTCTGGGGCGGGATCGGCGGCGGAGACGTCAAGCTCGCGGGGGCGATCGGGGCGATCGCCGGGTATCCTTTCATCGTCCCCGCCCTTTTCTATTCCATCCTGATCGGCGGGGCTATGGCCCTGATTGAGCTGGTCTGGCGGAAGCGCCTCTTCCGCAGCTTGAAAAACATTTTTATCACCGTTTTCACTTTCTTTCTTCCCGGAACCGCCGCCATCCCCCTCGACCCGGCGGAAAGCCTGAAAGTCCCCTACGGCTTTGCCATCGCCGCGGGCACCCTCTGGGCCTGGGTGGAGGCGCACTTTTTCAACCGTTTCTTAATCCTTTAAGGAGGCCTGCCATGAACCGAAAGATTCAGCTCGTAATCGCCCTGGTCCTGGGAATCGCCGCGGTCGTCCTGATCAATCTCTACCTCCGGCAGATGAAGCAATCCATCACCCGGGGAATGGAGATGGTCATGGTGCTCACGGCCAAGGATCAGATCCCTCCCAACACCAAGCTGACCGAAGACCTCCTGAGAAAAGAACCGATCCCGGAACGCTACGCGCATAAAAACGCACTGACCCCCCGGGACCTGGACCTGATCCTGGGCCAGGTCACCCGTTACCGGATCGAGAAGGGTTCTCCCCTCCTCTGGTCCGACCTGGGGGTAACCCAATCCGGGGCCGCTTTTTCCGAGATCGTCCGGGAAAAGGAAAGAGCGATCACCATCCCGGTGGACGAGGTCAGCTCGGTCGGCAACCTGATCCGCCCCAACGACGCGGTGGACATCCTCGGCACCTTTTCCACCGAATCCGGGGGAGAGGGAACCGGGATGGCCACCCTGACCCTCCTCCAGAATGTCACCGTCCTGGCCGTAGGCGACCGCTTCGGGACCACCGCGGCCGACCCCAACATAGGTTACCGGACCGTGACTCTCTCCGTTACCCCGCTCGAAGCGGAGATTTTGGTTTTCGCGGTGGAGCGGGGCAAGCTCTCTTTGGCCCTCAGAAACAACCGGGACCTGGCCTCGGAAAAGGAGATCCCCAAGATCACCTGGGAGGACATATACAAGGTCGAAAGAAGGGCTACCATCCAGCAAGAACGGGATATCCGCGTGATCAAGGGCCGGGAACACTGATCCGGGGAAAGGCATAAGCAATGAAAAATATCGAGGCCATCCAAAGAATTTCCGGGGTAGTGTTTCAGAAATATTTCGATCTTGATCATTTATTCGTAGGGGAGCCCCTCCCTGGCCGGTTTTGCCCGGCTCGGGCAGGCCGCGGGCTCCCTTCCCGGGCGGCCATGGAAGGCCGCCCCTACATCATAAAAATCAAAGGCAAATACCTTCGTTTTTCCCTTTTCCCCGTCCTGTTTATTGGTTTTCTTTTTGCTTCCCCAGTGCTTGCCCAGGAAACGACCATCCGCCTGACCGTGGGCCAGAGCGTCATCCTCGACTTCCCCCAGCTCAAGCAGGTGGCGGTGGGGGACGCTACCATCGCCGACGTCAAGGTGGTGTCCGGGCGCCAGCAGGTCATGGTGACCGGCCTGGTCGAGGGATCCACCAACCTGACCATCTGGCTCGAAGAGGGCAAAAAACTTTCCCGCCTGATCCGGGTTTTCACCCGGGACCCGGAGGTAATCCTCCGGGACGTGAAGGCGCTCCTGAAGGATGCCGAGGGGGTGAACGTCCGCGTGGTCGGCGACAAGGTGGTGATCGAGGGTGAGACCCTCTC
>JAPLJL010000251.1 GCA_026388615.1 Pseudomonadota bacterium
AGTAGCCTCCTTTCAAAAAATAAAAATTGTTACTATTCAGCCACTAAGGCACCAAGACACTAGGATTTAAAAATTCTTCTTCTCTTTCAGGTAAGGGGGTAAAAGCCATATCTATCCTTTGTGTCTTTGTGTCTTTGTGGCTACCTGAACAGTTGCTAAAAATTAAAGTTTTCCTTCTTCCCGGAGCTTTTTGACATCACCTTTCCGCTTGTCGATCGCCTCGAGGAAAATCTTGGTTATGTCCTCCACGTCCTGGTCGATCTGGGCGTCGGACTCGATCTTGACATACTCCTTGGGCCTTTCCCACCATTTACCGTAGCCCTTGATCCAGGGATGGGTCAGGGCCGGCAGGGATTCGAAAGCGTCGGGATGCCTTTCCCGGAACATGTTCAGGCTCATCTGGTAGACCATGTCCGGAATCTCCCCGCTCGCCGGGACCGGCATCATCCCGCCCAGGGGCTTCCGGCTATACCAGTGAAGCTCCGCGACCGGCCCCACCGGGTTGGCGATGCAGGTGCTTGCTTCCGGGATATACCCCAGGCCCTGGGCCAGGACCGCAAACGTCCCCTGGGCCCGGGTTTCCACGTTGAGGTTATGCAGACAGGCGGTCAAGTAATCTAAGGCAATGCCAAAATCCAGCATCTTCGTAACGCAGGAAGGACCAACTCCCAGGCCGCGCCCGAGAAGCGGGCCGGCGCTCTTGTTTTTCCGGGCGTACTTATTGAATTCCCGGCAGGACGGGAAGCCGCAAGCCCCGCAGTCCCACCCGCTCTGGGAAACGGTCAGGTCCGCCCCCACGATTATCATGATCGGGTCCCACCCCTCCTCCATCGCTTTTTTATAGCAGGTGTAATCGAGGAACAGGGGCATGAAGGGAAACTTCAGCATCCCCTCCATGCCGAGCGCCTCGATTTCCTCCATTACCCCCATCATCGGCTTGAAAGCCTCCTCGCCGGTAACCATGACGGCCTTGATGTCGGTCCGGCCGGTGATCTGGGGGGCCTTATGAAGCGAGAGAACCGCGAGTTTCGCGGCTTCCAGCAGTCCTTCCTGGGCTAATTTTCTCGAATCAATTATGGGCATGTTTATTCCTCCTCCCCTTCAGAGCTGGGGGTTTCATCTTCTCTTACCACCCGGTATTTCCGGAAGTCGGTTCCCATCTGGCGGGGAAGAATGTAGATCTTTCTCACCTCGTCCAGGATCCGGTCCATGTTGGTGACGTGGTAGTCATAGTTGACGTCCACGTAGGCATTCTTGGCCAGGGTGGCAACCGGCAGGGCCACGACCAGGGGCGAGTTCTTGCAGTATCCGAGCTTCTGGGCGGCAACCCCCATCCAAAATGAAGGCTTGCAGTCCACCATCAGGCGATTGGCCATCCACAGGGCCGACCCGATGTTGTACCCCATGTCGTTGACCCGCACCAGGCAGAGCGGTCCCTGGACGGGGGTGGTGCCCTGGTTCCGGTCGGTCGGATCGATCAGGCCGGCGGCGGTCCGGTGGCGCTTGTATACGTAGGAGCAGCCTTCCTTGCCCCCGCAGATTCCGCAATCAATATCAAAGGGGCTGATCCGCGCCCGGTAATCCCCGAGGAAAAGAATGCAATCCGAGGAGCGGACCATGACCGCTTCGTACTTCAGCAGGTCCTCGACCCGCTTGTTTTTCAGGGAGTAGGAAAGGTCCTCCATCTTCCGGGCGATCCCTTCCAGTTCATCGTCGCCCCAGACAATCTCGCCTTCGGTGTGATCCTCGCCGCCGGTGGTGGGAGCGGTCAGAGCCGCGTTCAGCATCAAACGGGCAGCCAAGATCCCGTTTTCTCTCCGGGCGGTATCCCAGGGGGAATACCAGGGATATTCTTTGACATACATTCTTGGCATTCTTAACTCCTTTCTGTTTAATAAAATCCCTTACTTAAATTATCTAGCTCAGAGTAGCTAATTATAATTAACCGCTAACCGATTTCAATAGGAAATCGAAAAATGACGCATTGCGTAATCCGGTTAAATTATTGGGCATTGTTCGCCCAGGGTCAATATGGACGTTCAGAAGACTAATGGTTAATAATATTCACTAACATGGATCAACCGGAGACCATTTCCATCCTTTTCGCGTTTACCGCCGGGGTGCTTTCCTTCGTGACCCCCTGTGTTCTCCCGCTCTTCCCTTCCTACCTCTGCTTTATTACCGGACTCTGCTTTGAGGATTTTACCGGGAAGAGAGACAGTTCGGTGGTCCGGCTGAGCCTGATTCATTCCTTTCTCTTCGTCCTCGGTTTTTCCCTGGTTTTTATCGGCTTGGGGGCCTCGGCCACTCTGCTCGGCAAGGTCCTCTTTTCCTATCGCAATATTATCCGAATCGT
>JAPLJL010000426.1 GCA_026388615.1 Pseudomonadota bacterium
TCTCACGTCTTACGTCTCACGGTGTTTTATGTCGCGAGAACCCACTCCCCGGGCCTCTGGAAACCCCAGGAAACCTAACAGATTTAATTAACTTTTTAAACTCGATGGACTCAATAGACATAATAGACTCGATAGACACAATGGACTTTCTTTCCTGCCCTATGACCTATCACCCATCACCTGGTTTAGTTTCGGAAATATTCTTCAATTATTTCCGCGATGACCGCGGGTTTTTCCATCGGGACCATGTGGCCGGCCCCGGGAACCAACCTTCGCTCCGCCCGGGGCACCAGCGCGGCAGCCTTCTCCAGATCGATATAGTGCCGGTTGGGACTGTTCTCCCCTTCCAGGAAGAGCACCGGGCAGGTTATTTTCGGCAAAAGCGGCCAGGGATCACGGGCGGAGCTGCCCAGGAAAAGCGCGGCCTCCCGAACCGGGTGACAGGCCAGGGTCAGTCCTCCGGCCTCACCTTCCTTCATCCCGTAATTAATATAGAGATCCAGGGCTTCCGCATCCCAATCCTGGAAAATCTCCTTTCCGCGCAGGTATTTCTCCGCCTCCGTCGCGTTTTTCCACTGGTTGCGGCGCCGGATGGATTTCGAAGCCAGGGGGTGTTCCTCCACGGCGATTTTATGCCCGTAAATCCCGGCCGGCAGATAAATCGGCTCGATCAGGATCATCTTCCGGGCCAGCGGTCCGAAAAGGGCCTCGGCCAGCGTCAGGACAGTTCCGCCCATGGAGTGACCGACCAGGAAAACATCCTTCCAGCCCAGCGCCTTCAGGAAACCGGAGAAGTCCTGGGCCAGAAGCGCCCAGCTCACCCCGCCTTCCTCCGGTTCATCTTTCCGGTGGTCGCAGAAATAGGGCGCGATGATCCGGTATTTTCCCGCCAGCCTTCTGGCGATCGGGTGCCAGAGCCAGGGAAGAAACCCGGTGGCGTGGAGCAGGACCAGGTCCGGGCCTTCCCCCTCGTATAAAAGATAATTGATCTCAAACCCGCCGACATTAACCGAGCGGGCCAAAGGATTTTCACTCATCTTTCGCTCCCTGAAAAATCTTTTTACCCCGGTTGACCGGGTGAAGAAAATATAGACCTAAATTTCGGCAATAAAAAGCCGAAGCCGCGGGTGAACGGCGGATTTTGCCGGCTGAAAATAAACCTAGTCACGGGATAGTATTGTTTGATATACTTTTTTTTTAATGATTAAACCCCTCTTATTATTTTTTGCTCTCTACGGCTTTGCCTTCATTCCGGGTTTTTTCCTTACCACCCGGCTCCGGCAATCCTCGCTGAAAATATTTCTCCTGGCCGCGCTTTTCATTTATGTTTCCCTTCTTCCTTTCGTTATCCCCCCGGAATACAAGCTCCTGCGCTTCCTCTTTATCCCGATCCTCTTCCCCTTCGGCATAAAAAATATCGACCTCTCGTTCAGAAAAGCGGCTCATCCAGAAGAGCAGATCGGCTTCCGGGAATACCTGAAGAGCAATTTTTTCATCTTTGAAAAAATCGAAGCGGCTTCCCAGGAAACTGAAAAATCGGATTACCGGGGAAGCATCAGGTATTTTTTCTCCGGCATCTTTCAAATCTTCTCCGGAATTATGATCATCCTTCTCAATACCTATTTCCGGACCCCGGAATGGAGCTGGCCGATCGCCACCATCCTCAAACTGGGCTGTTTCTACTGGTTCGCGAGCGGCCTGACCGATCTCAGCTTCAGCTATTTCCGGCTCCTCGGCAAAGCGGTGACCCCGGTTTACAACGAGCCGATCCGGGCGGTTTCCCCGGAGGATCTGTGGTCAAACCGCTTGAACATCTACATGCGGCAGTACCTGGTCCGTTTTGTCTTCCTTCCGGTCGGAGGGGCGAAATATCCCAACTGGGGAATCCTGGCCACCTTTATCGCCAGCGGGCTGATCCACGAATACCAGTTCGACGCCGCGGCTTCCCGGGTAACTGGTTTCGTCCTGGGTTACTTTATCATCCAGGGACTGGGGGTGGTTCTGGAAAGGAAGCTCAAGCGCTACCTGCGAAAAAAACACAATAACTTCTATGAAAAGGCGGGCCGGAGCCGTCTGATCCCGATCATTTTTGTCCCCTTTCACACCGCCTGGGCCATTCTGACCGGGGCCATCCTGCTCAAAGCCCTGGACCAGATTATTGATATCTTCAACATCGAAGTTATCAAGCAGGTCCTGCTCTCCCTGCCCCTGCCTCCT
>JAPLJL010000412.1 GCA_026388615.1 Pseudomonadota bacterium
CCGGGAAGGTTGGATGGAAACCGTAAAATGGTACCGGGACAACCGCTGGCTGCCGCCAGCCTAAAAAACCAGTTTAAAGTTTCGGGTTTCGAGTTTAAGGTTAAAGAAAATGAATGAATGACGATTGACAAATGAAAACCGAACACGTAGGGCAAGGCTTTTCGATTAGATCCCGAGGTATTGTGGTCGAGGGAAGCCTTGCAAGAAACAGCAAGGGGCAAGGCGCAAAGGGCAAAGAGCAAAGGGAAAATACTAAATTTAAAACTTTAAACTTTAAACTTTAAACTCGAAACCCGAAACCTGTTTTTAGGAGTGAATGATGCCGAAGGGCTGTCAGGGAAAAATTCTCTGGGTTGATCTCTCGAATCGCCGGATCGAGGAAATAGAACCGGGAGAGGAAACCTACCGGAATTACCTGGGGGGGTATGGGCTGGGAGCCAGATACGTGACCGAACGGATGCCGGCCCGGACCGATCCCCTGGGGGAAAAATCGGTTTTCGGGATGGCCTCGGGCCTGCTCACCGGCACCGGGGCGCTTTTCAGCGGCCGGTACATGGTTTTCGGAAAATCCCCCCTGACCGGGGGGTGGGGGGACGCCAATGCCGGCGGATATTTCTCCGCGGAATTGAAAGGCTCAGGCTACGACGCCGTCTTTTTCCAGGGGATATCGGAATCCCCGGTCTATCTCCGGATCAACGAGGGGAAAGCCGAAATCCGGGAGGCCCGGGAACTGTGGGGCCGGGATACCGTGGAAACCGAGGAGCTGATCAGAAAAGAACTCGGGGACCCGAAGATCCGGGTGGCTTCGATCGGACCGGCCGGGGAAAAACTCTCCCGGATCTCCGGCATCGTGAATGACAAGGGGAGGATCGCGGCCCGTTCCGGCCTGGGCGCGGTGATGGGTTCCAAGCGCTTGAAGGCGGTGGCGGTCCGGGGGGGGAAGAAGGTCGAGATCCAGGACCGGATAAAAATCGCCGACCTGAACCGGAAATTAATGGATAAATACGATGCGAAAGCCGATCCGGTAAAAGCCGGAAAAAATCTGCAGATGTTTCCCCAGTTCGGGATGGCGATGTACCGGTTCCTGTCTTTCTGGAACCGGCATTTTCCCGGTGCCGACCGTTTTCTGCGGAAGAACGAGATTACCCTCCGCGGGCTGATGAACCGGGCCAATGACAACCTCATGCCCGGGTTGGTCCCGAAGATGGGGTTTCAATTCATGAGCCAGTTGGGAACCCCCGGTTTGACCGTTCCGCTTTCCCGCTTTGGGGATACGCCGGTAAAGAACTGGAAAGGGACGATCGGGGAGGATTTCACCTTCTCGGAAGTCAACCGGCTCGGGGACAAGAAGGTGCTCTCGTACGAACGGGAGAAGTTTCACTGCCAGAGCTGTCCGGTCGGCTGCGGCGGGATCGTGGAAATCCGCTCGGGCCGCTTCCAGGGCCAGGAAGGGCACAAGCCGGAGTATGAGACCATCGCGGCTTTCGGAAACATGTGTCTGGTCTCGGACGTTGAGGCGGTGATCAACCTGAGCGAACTCTGCAACCGGGCGGGAATAGACTCGATCTCCGCCGGCACTACCGTGGCCTTCGCGCTGGAATGCTTTGAGCGGGGGCTTTTGACCGAGAAAGATTTTGACGGGATCAAGCCGTCCTGGGGCGACGCCCTGGCGGTCGAAAAAATCCTGGAGAAAATTATCAACCGGGAAGGGATCGGCGAACTTCTGGCGGATGGCGTCAAGATCGCGGCCGAGAAAATCGGGCGGGGCGCGGAGGAATTCGCCGTGCACGCCGGGGGGCAGGAGCTTCCCATGCACCATCCGCTCCTGGTTCCTTCGATGGGGGTGGCCTACCTGGTCGAGCCGACCCCGGGCCGCCACACCATCTCCAACCTGCAGTATCCCCGGCTGATGGACCTTCCCCGCAAATACCCGGAAGCCATGTCCCAGCCGATTGCCCCCTCCCTTTCCCCGGGGAAGAAGATCCGCCGGACCGAAGGCAGGGTCCAGGCGACTGATTCGAAGTTTATGCAGGCGGCCAATTCCTCCGGCTTGTGCCTTTTCGGCCTGACCCTGGGAGGGCTCCCGGTCCGCGAGTGGATCCAGGCCGCCACCGGCTGGAATATATCCGACCGGGAACTCCTGGCCATCGGGGAAAGGATTCTCACCTTGAGAAGGATCTTCAATTGCCGGGAGGGGCTCCGGATCGAGGATGTCCGTTTGCCGAAGCGGGTTTTGGGGAAGCCCGGTTTTCGTAAAGGCCCCCTGGCCAATCTCTCTCTTGATCCGGCCTCGCGGGTAAAGGCCTATTGCGAGGTCCTCGGCTGGGACCCGGTCACCGGGGCGCCGTCGCCGGAGAAGGTGAAAGAGCTGGGCCTGGGATGGGCGGTTGATACTTGAGCTCAGGAAGTAGAGTTAGTAAACCAGGGTGTGAGTGGCTAGTTTTAATTGGTGAACATTCTGCTTGCCGACTTTCGAACTGATAACTTGCCGACTTACTTTTACCGATGATCATCGCCCAGATAATTAATTCCCGCGTTCCCCCGTTCGGATATGGCGGGACGGGAAGACTGGTTGCCTGGCTGTCCAAGTCCCTGATCGGACTGGGTCACCGGGTGGTTTTACTGGCGGCGCCGGGGAGCCGGCTGGAGGGGGCCGAACTGGTGGAAATCCCGCCCGGGGTGGATTCCCCGGATGAAATCCTCCCCCTGGTCCCTCCGGAAGTTGATCTCCTGCATTTCTTTTTCCCGCCGGGAAAAACGCCCTCCCGGCCTTACCTAGTCACGATTTGCGGCAATATGAGCCCCGGCGAAAAAATCATCCCGAACACGGTTTTTCTGACCCGGGATCATGCCCGCCGCCACGGCTCCCAGCATTTTGTGTATTGCGGGCTGGACCAGGATGATTACGAATTCCGCCGGGAAAAGGATGACTATTTCCTGTTCATCTCGAAATTTCTGTTTCGCAAAGGTCTGGACACGGCCCTCCAACTGGCCCGGGATCTAGACCTCGAACTGCTGGCGGCGGGAGGGTGGCGCCCTTCCTGGCGGAAGAAGACCAGGTTCACCGGCGATGTGGGTGGAGAGGAAAAACGAGGGCTTCTGGCCGGGGCCCGGGCCCTGATTTTTCCGATCCGCTGGCCCGAGCCTTTCGGCCTAGTGGCCATCGAGGCCCTGGCGAGCGGAACCCCGGTGATCGCCACCCGGGTGGGATCATTGCCGGAGATAGTCACCCCGGAAACGGGATTTTTATGCGATACCTATGACGAATTTACCCGGGCCATCGGCCGGGTGGGAGAAATCAATCCGGAAGCTTGCCGGAAAAGGGTTGAACAATTATTTACTTCCGAATGCATGGCCCGGAATTATCTGCGGTATTATCAGCGGATTTTGGAAAAAAGGGGATTGGGGGACGAACCGGTAATTACAATGACCAATGACTAATTTCTAATTACTAATCAAACCCCAATGACTAATTTCAAATGCCTTAAAACCAATTAAGAAGCCGCGCTAAAAATAGGCATTTGGATTTAGGCATTGATTAGACATTCGTCATTAGAAATTAGAAATTTTCATTTGATCAATATGTAGTTCTTATACTCCCCGATCCGGTACCCGCCCAGAAATTTGTTCTCGAGGTAAGTTAAAGCCCGGTTCCCCAGCCGGTTGTGATCATGCTTGACCGCCGGGTTGAGGGGCACGCTCCAGTCCTTCCCGGCGATCCGCCCGGCCATCACCAGGGGATGGGTGCCGGTGAAGAGGGCCAGGTTCTGCAGGCTCCCGTATTCGAAACGGGCCTCCCGGTCCGGATGATGTTTTGTTACCCATTCCTGATCGTGATGGACCGAGTCCAGGGCGATCTGTTTCTTTTTCATCGTCCGGGGGTTTCGCACCCAGCCGTAGTGGTAAACCGCGGCGCCGGAATGGGCCACCCGGAGTTTCCGGCCGTCCAAGCGGAAGCCCTGGGCGCTTTTCCAAGAGGAAATCCCGATCCGGTTGCGAATCACCCGGACCTCCCGGCGGTACCAGTGGCGGTCTCTCTGACAGGTTTCGTAGCTTCCCCAGAAATGAACATAATCGAAGAGCAGGCCTTCTACCTCCGGGCGGTTAAGATTTTCTTCCATGGCTTTCCTGACAGTCGGCAAGAATTTTTCATGGATCACTTCATCGGCCTGCAGGTAGAAACACCAGTCGCCCCGGCAGCGGGAAAGGGCCAGGTTGGTCTGCTCCGCGTTGATGGCGCCGTGCACAAAGAGCCGGGGGTCCCAGACCGATTCGATGATGTTTACTTTGGAATCGCCGATGGCGCGGATCGCCTCGGTGGTTCCGTCCCGCGAATCGCCGGCGGCCACCCAGAACTCATCCACCAGGGGGAGGATCGAGGCAATCGCTTCCACGATGGGGTAATCGAGTTCGAGGGCGTTTTTGACGAAGGTAAAGCCGCTGATTTTCATTTTATTTTCGTAGTGGTCGAGCTTGCTCGACTTGATTGCCGACCAAGGTCGGCCACTACAGCGGATATTGCTGGATGTCCATAAATATTTTCCCATTTGATTTCTTCCGCAAGGGGATTGTTCGTAATATATTCTCTGATTTTATGGAGGCCATTTTCATTCCTAATTACATGTTCATAATAATTCTTTTGCCAAAAATATCTTCCTTGATAACCTGATCGCTTAATTTTTATGGTTGTTTTTGATTTAAAAGTTTTAATTACTTCTGGAAGCGATTTTTTCATTTTATGAAAAATTAATATGAAATGGATGTGATCAGGCATGATTGAATAAAAATCGAGTTGAAGTCCCTCAAATATATTTTCTAAATCTTTCAGTTCATTTTCGATCAGAACTTTGGTATTGTCATCAATTTTCGGTTGCCTGAAATCAGTACAGATTGTGATAAAGTAAGCTCCGTCTTGGGAATAATCATAATTCTTCAGCCTGATATTTTTCCGAGATTTTATCATGATTTTGTAGCGGTAAGGCTTACTCGATTACAATGCTTCATTTTATTTTTGTAGTGGTCGAGCTTGCTCGACTTGATTGCCGACCAAGGTCGGCCACTACGATTTTATGATGCCGGGCAAGCCCGGCCACTACGGATAAGCCGACCAAGGTCGGCCACGACAATATGATCGGCCGGTGTGGGCCGCGATAGTTTCAATGGATTTTCACCGCCTCTGGACCGATGGCCACCATAACCGTTGATCCCAGGTTGATTCCAAGTTTGGTAAACCTCTCCCGGGAAATAAAGACGACCACCTCGATTTCACCGGTAATCGTCAGCCGGACCATCTCTTTTTCCAGGATCGCTTTGGTCACCGTTCCCGGAAGGCACCCGGGGTTTTCTGCGGGACCCGGGGAGGGAATGATTTCCATTTCGTTCGGGTTCAGGGAAACCTGGACCTTTCCTTCTGTCCCGGCCGGGATGGGGATTTCCACCGCGGGCGAGAGCCGGAGGAATTTTTTCCCATTCCGGGATTCGATCCGGGCGTGGAGAAAATTTTCCGGGGTCGGTCCGGCGCATTTTCCCTCGAGAAGGAAAATGATCTCGTCGGCCAGGCGGTGGGCCTGGGGCGGGGTGTGGGTGGCGATAATCACGGTCCGGCCGAAATCGGTTTTCTGCTTCAGGATCAGCTCTTCCACCTGGTCGGTGTGGGCGCGGTCGACGTTGGCGGTCGGCTCGTCCAGGAGCAGGACCTCGGTGCCAAGGGCCAGGGCCCGGGTGATGGCCACCCGCTGGTATTCCCCGCCGGAAAGCTCCCGGGAGGAACGGTTAATCAGGTGCCCGAGCTCGGCGAGCTGGAGATGTTCCTGGACCCGGGACCGGATCTCCTCCTTTTTCCATCCGCGCAGCTTGAGCCCATAGGCGAGGTTTTGGTAAACCGAGCCGGAAAAAAGGAAGGGCGATTGATGCAGCAAGGTCATCCTCCGGCGGATTCCGGAATCTTCATCCGCTCCGGACGCTTCCCTGCCGTCGTAGAGGATTTTGCCCCGGGCCGGGGAGAGCAGGAGATTTATGGCTTTAAGCAGGGTGGTCTTGCCCGAGCCGTTGGGGCCGATGATGGCGTAGATCCTGCCTTCACCGAAACTCAACTCCGGGATGGAAAGAACCACCCGGCGGTTGAATTTAACTTCGAGATCGCGAATCTCAATTTTCATCGTTTATTCAGTGTCGGTGTCAGTGTCAGTGTCGGTTAACCGTTGCTTGGTTGATAAAGATTGCGCCAAACGGGTCAGCATTTTACTGACGCTTTCAGCTTTTTGCCGGAGTTGAAAATATGTTTTTTCTTCAAGGTAATTTAAATCCCGGGATAACATGAGTTGATACTTCAGTTCACCTGCCGAACCTTTAGCAATACCGATAAAATATCGGTATTCTTTTCTGCTTAAACGGTGGCTTCCCTCCATTATATTTGATGGAGCTGACATCG
>JAPLJL010000340.1 GCA_026388615.1 Pseudomonadota bacterium
GAAGGCGGGAATTATCCCGATAACCGTGGGCGGAGGCGGGATACCGGTGGAGGAAGTTGCGCCCAAAGTAGAGGGTGGAAAAGAAACTTACAACTGCAACTACGACATCAGGTTCTCAAAAAAAGCGGGGAAAAAACCTAAGGGCTGATTTCATCCAAGGGGGATTAAATATTAAGGTTGGTTAAATGGCTAAGGAAAAACAAAATCTTTGCCCCCGGAGTGTGGAAATCTACGATACCACGCTTCGAGACGGGGCCCAGGCGGCCGAAATCTCCTTCTCGGTGATCGACAAGATCCGCATCGCGGAACGGCTGGCCGAGATCGGGATCCACTACATCGAAGGCGGGTGGCCCGGGGCCAATCCCCGGGACGACGAGTTTTTCCGGAAGATGCGCTCCCGGAGAATCGGCCGGACCCAGCTGGTTGCCTTCGGCTCCACGGTTAATCCGAAAAGGAAGCCCGAGTCCGATCCCGCGATCAGGGCGCTTTTGCAGGCCGGAACGGGGGCGGTTACCATCGTCGGCAAATCCTGGGATCTGCACCTGAAAAAAGCCCTCCGGATCGGGCTGGAGCGGAACCTGGAGATCATCGGGAGCACGCTTTCCTATCTCCGCCCCCGGGTGGACCGGCTTTTTTTCGACGCAGAACATTTTTTCGACGGTTATCGGGAAAACCCGGACTACGCCCTGGAGACCATCCGGGCGGCGGCCGGGGCCGGGGCTGACGCGGTGGTCCTCTGCGATACCAACGGGGGAACCCTGCCCTTCGAACTCGCCGAGGTCTTCACGCGGGCCCGCGCCGGGAGTTCTGTCCCGCTCGGGATCCACACCCACAACGATTCCGAACTGGCGGTGGCCAATACCCTGGCCGCGGTCCGGCTGGGGGCGGTTCAGGTCCAGGGCACGATCAACGGGATCGGGGAGCGCTGCGGGAACGCCAACCTGATTTCGATCATTCCCGCGCTCAAGCTCAAGCTGGGAGTGGATTGCGTCTCCGACCGCGCGCTCACCCGGCTCTCCGAGGTTTCTCATTTTGTCGATGAGATCCTGAACCAGGTGCCCAACCGTCATCAGCCATATGTCGGGACCAACGCCTTCGCCCACAAGGGCGGAATGCACATCAGCGCGGTGGAGCGGCACTCGCCCACCTACGAGCACGTCGATCCGGGAAAGATCGGGAACCGGCGGAAGGTCTTGGTTTCGGACCAGTCGGGCCGTTCCACGGTGGTGGCCAAAGCCCGCGAATATGGAATCAGGCTCAAGGCCGACGATCCCCGCACCGGCGAGATCCTCCGGGAGCTCAAGGAACTCGAGAAAGAAGGTTTCCAGTACGAAGGGGCCGAGGGCAGCTTCGAGCTGATCCTCCGGCGGGCGATCGAGGGAAAGAAAAAATATTTCCGGCTGCACGGGTTCCGGGTGATTAACGAGAAACGCACCGAGAGTGAACCGGTAATTTCCGAAGCTACGATTATGGTGGACGTGAACGGGAAGGTGGAACACACCGCGGCCCTCGGGAACGGGCCGGTAAATGCGCTGGACAACGCCCTGCGCAAGGCCCTGGAAAAGTTCTATCGGCCGCTCTCCGAGATTCGCCTGGAGGACTACAAAGTCCGGGTCCTCTCGGAGAAGGAGGGCACCGCCGCCCCGGTCCGGGTCCTGATCGAATCCAGCGACGGAAAAAAGAACTGGGGAACGGTGGGAGTTTCCCGGAATATCATCGAGGCCAGCTGGCAGGCCCTGGTGGACAGCCTGGAATTCAAGCTCCGGAGCGTGGCGGGGAAGAGGAAAAAAGTCAGGAGTCAGAAGTCGAGAGCGGGCAGAAAAGGTTGAGGGAAGGGAAGATTATTTCAGAATCCCTTTCTGACGCCCCGAGCTCCCGGCTCCTTGCTCCCAGCCAATGAAGGGGGAAGGATCATGAACGAATGGGAAAAATTGGCGCGCGCGGCATCGCTTCCGGTTAAAGAAGAGGAAAAACTGGCCGCCCAGAAAACAATTCGGGAAAAGGCAGAAAAGGCGGGGGTGAACGTTGCTTCCGTTAAAAAACTGTACGAAGCCAGGGGCCGGGGGGAATGCGGCGGGTTTTCCGTTCCGGCTTGTAACATACGAGGGATGACCTATTTCACCGCCCGGGCGGCCTATCGGGCCGCGCAGCGGGAAAAGGTGGGGCTCCTGGTATTCGAGATCGCCCGTTCGGAGATGGATTACACCTTTCAGAACCCGGCGGAATACGCTTCTCAGATCATCGCCGCCGCGGCTGCGGAGAAGTTTCCCGGGCCGGTTTGCCTGCAGGGGGATCATTACCAGGTCCGGCCCCGGTTTTTCCGGGAAAACCGGGAGGGTGAGATCGGAAACCTGAAGAAGCTTATCTCCGAGTCGCTGGAGGCGGGTTTTTACAATATCGATATTGACGCCTCCACCGTGGTGGATCTGAAACAGCCTACGATTCTGGCCCAGCAGGAAAACAACTGCCAGATTACCGCCGAGCTCACCGCCTTTATCCGGGAAAAGGAAAACAAAGGCAAGGAGGTTTCCATCGGAGGAGAAATCGGGGAGGTGGGGACCAAGAATTCAACCGAGGAGGATCTCCGGGCTTTTATGGAGGGTTATTCCCGGGAACTAAAGAAATTTGGCTCGAAGCTTGAGGGAATCTCCAAGATCAGCATTCAGACCGGCACCACCCACGGAGGGGTTCCCCTCGCGGACGGCAGCGTGGCCAAGGTGACGCTGGACTTCGAGACCCTGAAGAAGCTTTCCGCGCTGGCCCGTTCCGACTTTGGGATGGCCGGGGCGGTTCAACACGGAGCCTCCACGCTTCCCGAGGAGGCCTTTCACCTTTTCCCCGAAGTGGAGTGCGCCGAGGTGCATCTGGCCACCGGTTTCCAGAACCTTCTGATCGACAGCCCGAATTTCCCCCGGGAGATACGGGAGGAGATGTACCGGTACCTCGATCAGAAGTGCGCGGACGAGAAGAAACCGGGAATGACGGAGGAGCAATTCATCTATAAAACCCGGAAGAAGGTTTACGGCCCGTTCAAGCAGGCTCTCTGGGATCTTCCGGAAAAAGTGCGGGGCAAGCTCGAGGAGGAACTCGAGGCCCGCTTTGCCCTGATCTTCGATCGCCTGCGAGTTAAGAACACGCTCGAACTGGCCAACAAGTACAACAAGTAATTAACCGGTAGAAAAAATCTAATCCCCCCATTCCCACCTTTGTCAAAAGGGGGGGAGAGAGGGGATTTTTATTCGTTTCCGAATCTCATCCCGATCGCGCGGGCGGCCTGGACCTCAAGACCGTTTACGGGAACCCGGCGGATGCCCTGGGCCGCCTGGCGGAGCGGAAGACGGGTAATCTTATTCCCCTTCAGGGCGACATAAATACCGGTTTTTCCGTCGTGCGCCGCGCGAACCGCTTCGATTCCAAAAAGGGTGGCTAGGTTCCGGTCGCGGGCCGTGGGGGTCCCGCCCCGCTGGACGTGCCCCAAGACGGTGACTCGGGTTTCAATCCCGGTTCGGGATTCGATTTCATGCGTAACCACTTCGCCAATCCCGCCCAGGCGGATGGGTTCGGCGCTGGTTTTGACTTCCCGTCGCACCACCGGTTTCTCCCCCAGCGGGCGAGCGCCTTCGGCCGCCACCACAATGGTATAAAGACGGCCTTTCCGGCGGCGGAGCTCAATCGCTTTGCAGATGCTTTCAAAGGAGAAGGGAATTTCAGGGATTAAAACGACATCCGCCCCCGAAGCGATCCCGGACTCGAGGGCGATCCAGCCGGCGTTCCGGCCCATCACTTCTACTACCATGACCCGGTGATGGCTTTGCGCGGTGGTGCGCAACCGGTCAATCGCCTCGCTGGCGATCGTCACCGCGGTATCGAAACCGATGGTGAAATCGGTTCCCCTGAGGTCGTTATCAATGGTTTTGGGCATTCCGATTACCGGCACCCCCAGCGCATTGATTCCGGAGGCTATCGTCATGGTCCCGTCCCCACCGCTGACGAACAAAACATCCAAGCCCAGCCGCTTGATCACCCGGACCACTTCCCCGGACCGGTCGGTAATCCGGACCCGGCCGTCTTTTTCTTCTTTGACCGCGAAGGGGTTGATCCGGTTGGAGCTTCCCAGGATGGTTCCCCCGGTGGTCAGGATTTCGGAAACGTCGTCATAGCTGAGCTTGGTATAGCGGCCGGGCCAGAGCAGGCCTTCAAAACCGTCCAGAATACCGACCGCCTCCCAGCCGTGCTCGTTGATGGCGGATTTAACCACCGCCCGGATCAGGGCGTTCAGCCCCGGGCAGTCGCCCCCGCCGGTCAGGATCCCGATCCTTTTATTCATGGAAACCCTCCTCTGCGAATACCATAAATTGTTGCCAATTTATATCACATTTTCATTTTCATCTGAATTAAAAATTCCTCCTCACCCTTCCAGTAGACCGATTCACAATCAAAATATCACTAAAATTGGTAGCCGCAACCTTTAGATTGCGCCATTTTCGCAGGCTAAAGCGGCTACCGTTTTGGGATAAAGCTTGGAGAATGTTCCCGTTTGGTTGATAATTGGGAAGAAAAAAAGGGGAGTAAAACGACGAAGCAATCTATCTTTAATATATTAATAATGAAGGCAGAGGATTATTTGCTTCGGGAGCAAGGAAATAAACGATTTAACCTGGATTTCCTGCCGGTGATTTTTGTGGCCGCTTTCCTGACTGCCGGGCAGCTGCATTCCGGAGGGTGGGAGGTTTCTGCCTCGCCGGTTTCCCTGAAGGAAAATATTTACTCCTGGATCGAGATGCAGGATCCTGACCGGCCTCCCTGCGTTTATGGGTTTACCGGTTCTCCCACCCTGGCGGAGCTAATCCCGGGATCCGGGCGGGAAGAGAAGAAAATGCTGGGAAACGGCACCCGGGTCAGGATTGTTTCCCGGGAACCCCTGGACTTCCGCGAGGAGAAAATGCCGGGGAGTCATCTTTTGCTCTTCGGGCAGAAAATCGATGTTAACCGGGCCGGCCGCCGGGATCTGGAAGCGGTTCCCGGGATTGGCCCGAGCCTTTCCGGAAGGATTATCCAGTACCGGCAGGAAAATGGGGATTTCCGGGAATTGTCCGGGCTCCTGGAGGTCCGGGGCATCGGGCCG
>JAPLJL010000058.1 GCA_026388615.1 Pseudomonadota bacterium
GAGTCCACCGTCCAGCTGTCCGGGGGAAAATTGGCCGGCATCCCCGCCATGATCGGGAAAAGGGCCTTCTTCTGGGTCTCCGACTCCGGGTCGCAGGCGGCGTCGGCATCGGTGGGCGGATCGTAAAAGCTGTCGCTCACGGGGGCGGAGATGTAATCCGGGTATTTTCCGCCTTCCACCACCGCGTCGATTTCCAGCCCGGGCGAGCCGAGGATTTCCTCCGCCACCCAGGCCTTACCGGTGATGAAAGCGGTCTTGGAATCCGGCCAGGCCCGCTTCCAGGCGTGGAAGATGGTGTCCACCGGGCGGCCCCGGTCATCATGCGCCCAGGCGAGGCTGATGTCTTTGGTGATCACGGCGCCGGCCGCGTCCCAGCCGAAAACCTGCGCGCTCACGCTGTAGATCCCGGTCTGGGCGGTGCTGGCGGCGGCCAGGACGTTAAGGTGATTCATGTCGGTGGCGGCGATCAGGTAATCCTGGGCGTTGGGATACCAGGTGGCCTGGGAGAGGAAGCGGCGGACGTTGGGCATGAGCCAGTCGCCCTCCTTCCCCGGACCCTTGGCGTCGGCGGCGAGAGAGAGATAGCCAGGGTGGAGGGAATCGATGGCAATATAGATCAGCCGGCCGGGCGGGGCAGTGCCGTGCCCGCCGCCGGAGGAACAGCCTGGGAACACCAGAGCGAGCCCCGTTACGAGGAAAAGCGCCGTAAAGAAGAAAGCTTGGGATACCCGCGGGATTTTTACCGAATACGGCATTTGGTCTCCTGGTTGAACAGCGCGACTATTTTATCCCGAAAAATGCAGTTGATCCAAATTTGCCGTCTAAAACAAACGTATTTTTTGTAGTTTGCCGATTCATTTATCCCGACAAAGGAGGGACGTGTCCCGTCAAAGGCGGGATCGGCGGTTTTTAATCGCCCGATAAATCGGGCAACTACGCAATATTTAAAAATTCCGGCGGACCGGGATTACGGGTGGTTCTCGGCCTTGATTTTCCGGAAGAGGTCCCGGCCGGTGTCGAAAATATGGGAGCGGGCCGGATCCACAGCTTCGAGCCTGACCGCCCCTTTCTTGCAGCCGAGGACGCAGATCCCGCAGCCCCGGCAGAGCTTTTCATCCACCCGAGCCTTTTTCTCTACCACCTTGATGGCCCCGAAGACGCACCGCTGGGCGCAGGTGCCGCAGCCCGAGCATTCCTCCGAGAAGCGCGGGAGGAAATTCGCCCGGTTAACCGCCACGGGGTGGTTCCAGCGGATCACCCCCCGGGTCTGGGAGCAGCAGCAGCCGCAGCAGGCGCAGATGACCATGTGGTTCGGGTCGCGGAAATTGTCGGTGGTCAGGACCATCCCGAGCTGGGCCATCTCGCGGAGATATTTCTTCGCCTCGGCGGGCTCGACCTTCCTCCCCCGGCCCTCCCCCTGGAAATAGATCCCGCTCATCCCCATCATCAGGCAGGAGGCTACCGGGAATTTGTCCTGGCACTCCCGAATCCCGAGCTTCTCGGTGCGGGAGCGGCAGGGGCAGCGGGTCAGGGTCAGGGTCCCCTCCGGGGCCTCGTCCACTACGTCCTCGGCGATCTCGACGTTGATCGCCTCGCTCCGGGCCCGGATGGTTTCGTTCAACGCGATGGCCCGCATCACCGGGGTTTCCTTGATCCCGCCCTCGTAATACCGGAAGAAGCCGTCCCGGATGAAATACTCCTGGTAAAGCCGGGCGGAAAGCAGGGCGAGGTCGCTTTTTCCCTCATCCAGCATCAGGGCATTAATCATGTTGGCGATCAGGGGCAGGGCGTAGCCCTCGCCGATCCGGTTGATCAGGTAGGCGTCCGCGAGCCGGCGAAGGGCGGTTTCCACCCGGTCCGGTGACAGACCGAGCTCCCCCGCGACCTGCGCGGAACTCTTCAGGCGGGGCAGGATATCGAGGGCAGCCACAATCTCGGCCTCCGCGGCGGGAAAGCAGGCCTCCAGGTACTGGAGAAAGGCGGGGGAGTAATCATCCCCCTTCCGGGGACAGCGCATCGGGAGCTCGTCCCACTTTTTCGCGATCCGCCGATAAGGTGATTCGCTCATGCGGCCTCCATTGGTTTCCGGGTTTAAAGTCAGTTCCGGAATCAAAGTTGTCCTAATAAATCGTGATTAGTCATAACCGAGATTGCTTCGTCGCCTTGGCTTCTCGCAATGACAAACAAGAACGTCATTGCGGTGAGCTGAAATCCTGAGCTCTGCGAAAGGACCGAGGGCGTGGCGATCCCAAAATCAAATCTCTCAATGTAATAATCGTCGAAAATCATTCCCAAATTTGGATATGTACGCTCCGGAATATTTTACCCGATTCCGGCGAATCAGATGTTTTTCTTCGGTACCCCGGCTGATTTCCGCGCCGCTCAGGGTGATTCGTCCGATGTGATTTCGACCGAAGTGTCCGGGTTCGGGTCGCCCCGGGGGTCGATGACCGTGTCTGCCGCCATCTCCACCCGGAGGGGGATCACCCCCGCACCCAGGCAGAGCTCGTGGTGGTTGTCCTGGTCGGAAAGATCGCCGAGCGCGAAGGGGACTAAGGTTTCTTCCGCGCCGGTGGCATTGAGGACGGTGACCCGGTAACGCTCCCGCTCGGGGTCCCCGAGCTCCTGGCCCGAAAGGGCGAGCACCCCTCCCGCCCAGGTCACCTGCACCACCGTCGCGGTGGGCGCCCCGGGGCAGTCCCCTCCCGAAGCGAGAACCTCGGCCCAGACCAGGAAAGGGCCGGCGGAGAGGGGGGTAATGCCGGTGAAGGCCGACCCATCGAAATCAAAGGCTTCCCCGCCGGCGCCGGGCGCGGTCAGGAGCGGCCCCGTGATCTCGAGCCGGGCGGGCGGGTCGCCGGGATCATCCCCGAACTCCCCGATCAGAAGGATCGTCCGTCTTTCGTGGGCTTTGGTGGCGGGGGCGGGGGTGGCGCAGACCGGCACCCGGGCGGCCCCGCCCGCGGTGACGATTCGGAAATCCCCCGGGTCAATACTGGCCGGATCGATCCGGCGCGAGAAGACCACCGGCATCCCGTCCTGGCCGGCCGCGCCCGGACAGAGGAAACCGGCGGCGGCGGGGAGGGCGTTATCCAATCCGAAAAATACCGAGAGAATCCGGGGCTGATTTTCCGGCGGATTCCCGCCCGTCCCGGAGCAGGAAACCGCGAAAAGCAGGGCGGCCGGAAACCAGGGGAATTTAGGCGTGGTTTTCATTCAGGTATTTTCAATCATAACTATGGGACCTGTAAACCAAATCCGGGAAAAAAGCTCTAATCAGGTAGTGCATAATCAGGCGGGTCCAAGTGCATAGTTACCTGCTTCTGGCTAGAATTAAAATAATAACTCCCTGGAATAACGCGGAGCGGATGAATGCAGAATAAAAAGAAGGTAGCCTGGATCGTGGGGATCGCCATTCTTCTGATCGGGGCGGTGGTCTTGATCTGGGTCCTCGAGAGCGGGAAAAAATCCGATCTTCATTTTGAGACAGCCGCGGTCGACCGGGGGCCCATCATCGCCAAGGTGACGGCCAGCGGGACACTTTCCGCCCTGGTCGACGTGCTGGTGGGCAGTCAGGTCTCCGGCCGGATCAAGGAGATCCTGGTGGACTTCAACTCCCCCGTGAAGAAGGGCGAGCTGATCGCCCGGATCGATCCCCAGCTCTTCCAGGCCGCGCTCGACCAGACCAAGGCCAACTTCATGGCGGCCCAGGGCGACCTGACCAGCAGCAAGGTGAAGGCGCTCGATGCCGGGCGCCAGCTCAAGCGGGCGCAGGACCTGGCCGAGAAGAAGCTGATCGCCCAGGCCGACCTGGATACGGCCCAGGCCAATTCCGACATGGCCCGGGCGCAGGTGGAAGCGGCGAAGGGAAGAGTGGAACAGGCGCGGGCGTCCCTCCACCAGGCCGAGGTGAACCTGGCCTATACGGACATTTATTCGCCGATCAGCGGGGTGGTGATCTCCCGGAGCGTGGACGTCGGGCAGACGGTGGCGGCCTCGCTCCAGGCCCCCACGCTTTTCGAAATCGCCGAGGATCTCCGAAAAATGCAGGTGGACACCTCCGTGGGCGAGGCCGATATCGGCAGGCTCCAGCCGGGGATGAAAGCCACCTTTTCCGTCGACGCGTACCCGGCGGTGAAATTCAGCGGGACCATCCGGCAGATCCGGAACGCGCCCCAGACCTTGCAGAATGTCGTTACCTACGACACCGTGATCGACGTGGAAAACCCCGACCTCAAGCTCAAGCCCGGGATGACGGCGAACGTGACCTTTATCGTGGCGGAGAAGGAAAATGTCCTGCGGGTACCCAGTGCCGCCCTGCGTTTTCATCCCCCTTCCGAGCTGATCGCCAACGGGAAGGCCGGCAACGGGGATAAATCCCAGCCCGGACCGGGGCTGAACAAAAACGGAAAGAACCCAACCGGGGCCGAGCCGCGCGACCGCCGGACCGTGTGGGTGGATAACGGCGGCACGCCCCGCCCCGTCCCGATCAAGACCGGGATAACCGACGGTTCCTTGACCGAAATTGTGGAAGGTGAGCTCAAGGAAGGCGATAAATTAATCACCGACGCCACCAGCTCCACCACCACCAAGTCCGGCGGCGCCCCCAACCCCTTCCGCATGCATTGAAAAAGGGGATCACCATGGCCGCCTCGGAAGCCATCCTCCGGCTCGAAAGCGTCACCAAAACCTATCAGATGGGGGACGTGAGCGTCCCCGCGTTGGTGGAGGTTTCCCTGACCATAGACGAGGGGGACTTTGTCGCCATCATGGGGGCCTCGGGGTCGGGGAAATCCACGCTGATGAACATCCTCGGCTGCCTGGACCGCCCCACCTCCGGCCGCTATTTTCTCGCCGGCCGGGATGTTTCCCGTCTCGATCGGGACACCCTGGCCGAGATTCGCAACCATACCATCGGCTTCGTCTTCCAAAATTTTAACCTTCTGGCCCGCACCAGCGCCCTCGAGAATGTCGAGCTGCCCCTGGTTTACGGAGGCCTGCCCACCCGCGATCGGCAGGCCCGGGCCCGGGAGGCGCTGGCGCGGGTGGGGCTCGCGGACCGGGTCGCGCACCATTCCAACCAGATGTCAGGCGGGCAGCAGCAGCGGGTGGCAATCGCCCGGGCCATGGTTTCCCAGCCGAAAATCATCCTGGCCGACGAGCCCACCGGGAATCTCGATTCCCGCACCAGCCAGGAGATCATCGCCCTGCTCCAGGCCCAAATCGGGGCTCAGCTTCCGAGCCCGGAGGCCGCGATCATATGAACCCGGCCCAGACCTTCCGCGTGGCCCTTCGGGCCCTGATCCGCAACAAGATGCGGTCGTTCCTGACCGCCCTGGGAGTAATCATCGGGGTGGCGGCGGTGATCGCGATGGTGGCTATCGGCGAAGGGGCCAAGGCCCGGGTGGCGGAATCCTTCTCCTCCATGGGTTCCAACCTGCTGATTGTCATGTCGGGCTCGACCACGCGGGGGGGCGCCTTCGGGGGCTTCGGCTCCATGCCTACGATCACCTGGGACGACCTGAAGGCCGTCCAGACCGAGGTGCCCGCGGTCCGGACCGCGACCGCCGAGCTGAGGACCACCGTCCAGGTCCAGAGCGAGGACCAGAACTGGGCCACGATGGTGATCGGCACCACCCCGGAGTATTTCGAGGTGCGCAGCTGGTCCCTGGCCCGGGGTTCCGGTTTTACCCAATCCGACGTGGAGGGGGGCAACAAGGTAGCCATCCTGGGACAGACGGTGGTGGACAAGCTCTTCGGGTCTTATTCCGATCCGGTCGGGCAGTCGGTCCGGATCAAGAACGTGCCTTTCCAGGTCATCGGGGTTTTGGCGAAAAAGGGCCAGTCCCAGATGGGCCAGGACAATGACGACACCCTCATCATCCCCCAGACCACCTTCCAGGCCAAGATCCGCGGGGGCCTGCAGAAATATATCCAGGGCATCATCATGGTCAGCGCCGTTTCCACCGAGGACACCCCCAAGGCCCAGACCCAGATCACCGATCTCCTCCGCGACCGGCATCATCTGCAGGCCGACGCGGACAATGACTTTTCCATCCGGAACCTGACCGAGCTGGCGAGCGCGATGCAGGCCGGGGTCAGCACCATTACCACCCTGCTCGCCGCCATTGCCGCCGTCTCGCTCCTGGTGGGCGGGATCGGGATCATGAACATCATGCTGGTCAGCGTCACCGAGCGGACCCGGGAGATCGGCATCCGGATGGCGGTGGGAGCCAAGTCTCGCCACATCCTCGCCCAGTTCCTGGTCGAGGCCCTGGTTCTGTCGATGGCGGGGGGGTTGATCGGGGTGGGACTTGGCGTTTTGGCCGCGCAGCGCCTGGCCTCCGCCTTCGGATGGCCGATGCAGATCCGGCTCGATATCGTCCTGATCTCGGTTATCTTCAGTGCCTTGGTCGGGGTTGTTTTCGGTCTTTATCCGGCCCGCAAGGCTTCCCGGCTCGATCCGATCGAGGCCCTGAGATTCGAATGAAGAAAGAAATATCTCGATATGGCCTGATTTTGTTATTTCTATGGAGTGCATTAGCTTGCTAATGCAATGCATCGGCCTGCCCGTGCCGGGCAAATCCGGCCAGGGCAAGCTGATGCGGTCCATATAAGAAACGTTATGAAAAACTGGAAATATTTTTCGATAATCCTTTTTATTCTTATCTTGTCATTCCAGACCGCCCGGGCCGAGACCACCACGGTGCCGCCGCTGCTGGACCTGGATACCGCCCTGCGGATCGCGCGGGAGCACCAGCCCCAGCTGGTCCAGGCCGCGGCCGAGAGTGACGCGGCCCAGGCCCGGGTCGGAACTTCGTTCTCCCCGCTGCTGCCCCAGGTGGTGGGAAGCGCGGGTTACCTGCTCGGCACGGGCAACAATCCAGGAACCGGCGGGACGCAATCCTGGAATACCTCTGATTCCTGGAACTTCAAGCTCTCCGCCAATCAGCTCATTTATGATTTCGGCCAATCCTTCAACCAGTGGCGCGCCGCCCGGGCGAACGCCGGGGCGCAGCGGGAGAGTGAAAACACTACCCTGCTGCAGATCCTGCTAAACGTGCGCACGATTTTCTTTGATGCCCGGGCGTCGAAAGCGCTGATGAAGGTGGCGGATGAGACGCAAAAAAACCAGGAGCGTCATCTGGCCCAGATCCAGGGATTCGTGGAGATCGGTTCCCGTCCGGAGATTGACCTGGCCCAGGTCCGATCCGACCTGGCCAACGCGCGTCTCTCGATGATCAATGCCGAAAACGGCTACGAAACCGCCAAGGCGCGCCTGAACCAGGCGATGGGTGTCGAGGCGGCGACGAATTATGAGGTGGCGGATGAAACGTTGCCGCCGGTAGAACAGGAAGAGCAATCTACGGAGATCCTGCTCGAAGAGGCCCTCCGGGCCCGTCCGGAGTTCGCGGTTCTCTCCGATCAGATTCGGGCCCGGGAAATGATCCTGGGATCCATCCAGGGCGGATACTGGCCGAGCCTGAACCTTTCCGCCGGGGTGACCGCCGGGGGAGACGAGCTCAACCAAATGTCCCGGAACTGGAGCGGCGGGGTCACCTTGAACTGGCCCCTGTTTCAGGGAGAGCTCACGCGCGCGCAGGCAGCCGAGGCCCGGGCCAACCTTCGGAGTCTCAAGTCTCAGTCGGATACCTTGCGGCAACAGGTCCGGCTGGACGTGGAGCAGGCCCGCCTGGCCATCCGGGCCGCGAAAGCCGCGATCGCGGCTGCCGATGACGCCGTGGTTAACGCCCGAAAGCGTCTCGATCTGGCGGAAGCCCGATACCAGACCGGGGTCGGGAACATGATCGAGCTGGGGGACGCGCAAGTGGCCTTGAGCAACATGGAAGCCCAGAAGGTCCAGGCCGACTACAACCTGGCCTCGGCCCGCGCCCGCCTCCTCCAGGCCCTCGGGCGGCAGTAAAAGCAATCATGGCTGCCGCTCGAGTAAGCAGTAGGTGTAATGCCTCAATTGAATAGCATATACTTTTACTGTCATTCTGAGCCTCGGGCGAAGAATCTCGGTTTTCCCCTAAATGCAGGTATTTATGAGTTTGTAGTCTCCTTGGGTTTTACCCAAGCCCTGCTTCCGGCCCCGCTTCCAGCCCGTAGGCTTACAGGCCG
>JAPLJL010000080.1 GCA_026388615.1 Pseudomonadota bacterium
GATATGTTCAAAAGTGGCGTTTCGGGATAACGAAGTTTCGATTTGAAAATCTCTCCCCGTCCCTCAATAAAAGAATCTTCGGGATAAACCTCCCTTTCGACAAAGGGAGGATGATTAGCGTACCTTGGAGACGCTGGTGATATGTTGAAACGTTTTGCTGAAATAATGCCGGCCTGATTGTTTTGATTTCTAAGTATTGCTCTGGTAAAATTATTACACATTGCTAAAACTATGAAGTATTTGGGGATAAAATAAGGAAGGGGGTCTGGAGGTGAAAAACACCGCTCCAATCAAGCCGGATGATTATATCCTGTCGGTAATCTCGCCCGAGGATCGGCTGGAAGCCGCTTTCAAAATCGCCAAGGAAGCTTTTAAAAAGAAAAAACTCAAGATCAAAGATATTGAAAAATCTATTGAGAAAGTAAGGAGCAAAGCTTACGAAAAGGCGTGAGAATTTTGGGGACGCTGGTTACTTGTTGCTTTGTGAGTCTTGAATCTGCTTTTTAATTCCTGTCAAGAATTCCGAGATTTTACCGGCGAGCTAAGATTCCAAAGAAAATACTGGATTCCGGCGTCCTCTCCCCAAAGGGGAGAGGAAAATATTTATATAAGAGGAATTAAATCAACTTCTTGACTGATCAATATAATGTATTTACATTGTAATTATGGCCCAACTGAGCTTTGCCTGGAGCCAAAGGAAAAATTTAGCAAACCAGAAGAAACACAGGGTATCTTTTGAAGAAGCCCAAACCGTGTTTCTCGATGAAAATGCACTTTTGCTTTCTGATCCGGATCATTCAGAAAAGGAAGAACGGTTCATTCTTTTAGGTCTAAGCTCCGGGCTTCGTCTTTTGATTGTTTGTCATTTTTATTTAGAGAGCGATGAAATGATAAGAATAATCTCGGCTCGCAAAGTAACCCGCAAGGAGCAGAAACAATACTGGGAAAGGTGGTCAAGATGAGAAAAGAATACGATTTTTCCAAAGCCCGGAAAAACCCTTATGCCCGCAGGCTCAAGCGCCAGGTTACCATCCGGATGGATGAAGACACGGTCAAATACTTCAAAGCACATGCCCAGGAAGTCGGCGTTCCCTATCAAACTTTGATCAATCTTTATCTGCGCAGTTGCGCCACATCAAATAAAAAATTGTCGATGGAATGGAAGCACAGCTGAAGGACCAGGACGGAAAGCAAATTCCATGAAGAAGGTTAAATCAGAGGGATTACGGCCCGAGTATCGCCGGGAGGAACTCGGCCCCGGGGTTCGGGGTAAATACTTGGAAGCCTATCGGAAAGGAACTAATCTGGTTCTTCTTCGCCCTGATGTGGCCAGAGCTTTTCCTACCGAAGAAGCCGTGAATAACGCCCTGCGCTCCCTAATGAATATTGCCCAGAAGACCATAAGCTCGTCCAAACGTCCATGATTCCCAGCCGCAAGGCGACGGAAAAGTATTTAAGGAGGCGGAAATGAAAAAGAAACTAAAGGAAAATGAAGAATAAGAGATCTTGGAAGCTTATGAAAGCGGGGAATGGCAGACTGCCAAAAACACCAAATCCGAGGCGAGAAAACTAAATCATTACGCCCTGAATACCCTGAAGAAGGATAAGCGGATAAGTTTCCGGATGTCGTCGAAAGATCTAACCCAGGTCCGGGTGATTGCCGCCCAGGAGGGCATTCCCTATCAGACCCTGATTTCCAGTGTGATTCACAAATATGTGTCGGGATCACTGGTCGAAAGAAGAAGAGGATAATGGGGATGGCCTGAATACCGGAGATTTATAATTTCGACAGCGCCCGGGGTCAGATCTTGCTTTTTGCTTTTAGAGTATTATTTTCCCGGCAGTTTCGGTAGGCGATCCAGGGCTTTGACAAAGCGGGCGTGATCGAAAGGCTCCTCGCGATCCAAAATCTCGAAAATCTCCGTCGCTACCACGCATGCGATTAAATGGCGAGCTGCCGGCTCCGAGTGACCTTCGGAAATTAAACGATCGAAGGTCTTTTTTGTCTCGGGAGGATTGAGATCACGTAATTGATTATCAACCACCTCCATAATCGCTTCTTGAAGCCGGGGATTTGGTTTTTTCATCGGTAATTTTAGGGTACGCTGGTGATAAGTTGAAAGGGGGTATGAATAGAAGCTTTTATAATGTCTGATCTTGAATTTTTTCTTTCATCCAGGCATTAATAAGCGCTTCAGAGGTAATCCTTTTATGCTTCGCAATCTGAAATAATTTATCGGCAATTTTCTCGTCTAACGCAAACAGGTGAACCCGTCTTTTTATGTCAACCTCGAAATGGACTTCAGGCAGATCGTCCAAATATTCCCCTAAATCATGAGAGTCAAAGAATTCAATTAGATCATTATGAGAACGAAAACTCGGGATGTTCTTGGCTTTATTTTTTTTCATATTGTCTTCTCTCCTTTTTCGACATGCTCCTGGCACTTAAGATCAAAGCATCTTTCGACTGCTTATAAATAAAAAGAACCAACAAATATCTTCCTTCCTCGGTATGTCCTAAAACCAAATATACATTTTCACCTTTTCTTTTTCCCTTTTCAACAAAACGGAATCTTGGATCATCATTAAAGATTTCCTCAACCTCGTCGGTTTCCACCTTATGCTTGAAAAACAGCTTGTCGATAACATCCCTGAGCCAAACGATACCTTCTATATTCATAAACATCTATAAGTCTGAAAAATGTTTTAGACCCCGCTCCGAACTTCGCTTGATTATAATCTCATACACCCGAGCGATACTCCTGGATGAAATCCTCAAGTTTTCGAAATTTAAGCGGTTTCCTTCGCATCTCTTCGAGCGCCTTTAAATCTTCGATGTCTTCGAGCTGCGCCAACATCTCCCGATATTCGTTAATGTCCAAAACTACCGCTTTCGGTTTTCCCGCACGATAGATTATTTCCGGGATTTTTTTTCTGGCTCTGGCTTTCATGTTCACCTAATGATTATTAATTCAATCAATTTTATCATTTTTACGATCAGAGGCAAAACGAAGACAGGGAAGAAGGGATTACCCCTTGAAAGGCACCGGATCATTCATTTAAATACGGTTTCAAGTTTCTAGTTTAAAGTTTCGAGTTAATAAGAATTTACAATTGACGATCTTCCTTCGCCAAGGCTTCCTCCTGCGCTAATCCTACTACGCCAAGGCTTCGTAAGGATTTGGCTTCGGAGGACACGTCGGAGGACAGGTCCGCCGGAATGACATAAAGAGAAATGCCCTTACAGGGTAAACGGATTGCGGAGTGTGGATTGCGGAATGGGCAAGGAAAAAGAGAGATCCTTCGCCAGCGGCTCAGGATGACAGCCTTATCAACAGCAGACCGCCGACCGCCGCAAAGCACATAGAGCAAAGAACAGAAGGAGAAAGACTGGATCCCGGCCCTGGCCGACACCCTGGGCGAGCCTCGGGCCAGCCGAGCCGTCGGCTCCCTGGCCGAGCGCTCGGGCAAGGCGGGCAGGCTGGAGTTTATCCCGCTACTTTGACACTATGAACCCGATGAACTCTATGAACACTATGGACGATTTACTCTTTACGCTTCACGCCTTACGCCTAACGTCTTTTGCGCTTTGCGCCCTGCCCTTTGCTATTTTGACAGACAGGCATATACCCCCGCCGCTTTCATTAACATGCTAATATTTTACAAAATATTCATAATATATAATCATATTTTAAACCAATTTATCGGAGGGGCTGAAATTAATGAATTAAGAATTTTTTTCCGCAAGAGAATGATAATTTCGTCTTGCTAAAAAAATTGTGAAAAATCCCGAGCATCCGGGAAACCCTGGAAGCGGTGCTGGCCAGTCAGTATCCCGTTCTGACCGCCCCGGACGGGGAGACCGCTTTATCCCTGGTTGAAAATGAAGACATCCGGATTGTCCTCCTGGACATCATCATGCCCGGGATGGACGGAATCGAAGTTCTCCGGAGAATCAAGGAGAGATTCGGCGACGTGGATGTGGTGATGGTGACCATGGTGCGGGAGGTGGAAAAAGCGGTCACCGCGATGAAACTGGGCGCTTACGACTATATCACCAAGGAATTCAATTACGATGAGGTTCTGAGCCTGGTCAACCGCATTTATGAAAAACAGGAACAGGCCCGGAAGATTCGTTACCTCACCTGTGAAATAGAGTCGGTAATCCCCCGGGATATCATCGTCGGAACGACCCCGAAGATGCAGGCGATTTACGATGTGGTTAAACGCATCGCCTCCCTGCCGGCGACCGTTCTCCTGATGGGAGAAAGCGGTACCGGCAAGGATATGATCGCGCGTCTGATCCATCAAAACAGCGATCGGTCCGAAGCCCCTTTCGTCACGGTCAATCTGGCTTCCATTCCCAAGGACCTGCTGGAGAGCACGCTGTTCGGACATGAAAAGGGCGCTTTCACCGGAGCGCACAAGATGCATTTCGGCAAATTCGAGCTGGCCAACGGGGGCACGATTTTCCTGGATGAAATCGGCGATCTGCCCTTTGATCTCCAGGCCAAGCTGCTCCGGGTGATCCAATCCGGCGAGGTCGAAAGAGTGGGGGGAGGCAAAACCATCCGGGTCGATACCCGGATCATCGCCGCCACCAATCTGGATTTGAAGAAGGCGGTGGAGGCGGGTAAGTTCCGCGAGGATCTTTATTACCGGCTCAACGTCATTCCCATCACGATGCCTCCCCTGCGGGAGCGGCTGGAAGACATTCCGGAGCTCGTTAACCTTTTCATCGCCAGGTACAACCAGCGCTTTCGCAAATCGGTGCACGGGGCGGCCGCGGAGGTAATCAAGCTTTTCTCCCGGTATAACTGGCCCGGGAATATCCGGGAACTCGAAAATTTAATCGAGCGGATGGTGGCGGTAGTACCCCGGGAGGTGATTACGATCGAGGACCTGCCGATGGAATTCTGCTTTGAGAGTTTTCAGGAATTTTCCGCCGAAGCCGGAACCGCCCCCCGCCGGCATCGCTTCAATACCCTCCGCAAAGCCAAGGAGGCTTTTGAAACCCAGTATATTCTCCGGATCTTGGAGAGATGCCGCTGGAACCAGATGGAAACCGCCCGGGAATTGAACATTAACCTCAGCAGCCTGAAATACCGCATCCGCCGCCTGGGGCTGGAAAAGGCATCCAAGCCTCACACCAACCGGGGTCGGCCCCTGAAGTATCCTCGCCGCCCAGCAACCGTCCGCCGGGTTTTACACCCGAGAAAGAGAAGACAATCGCTGGTCCTGCCCGCCGAAGAAGAGAAAAAGGAATAGGAAACGATTATTTTGAAGACGGAGAGGGTATTTCCCGGACATTTTTTCCGATTACTGTTTTTGCTGATTTTGAGCTTCCCGGCTCGGACCTTCGGCCAGGAGGGCTCCGACCCGTCGGTCCAACTCACGCCGATCGAGGTTACTTCCACCCGGATTCCCACGCCGGTGGACGAGGCCACCGATTCGATCACCATTATTAACTTGGGGGAGAGCAAAGGCGATTCCGCTCCCCGGGTTTTGGACCAAATCCGGGAAGTGCCGGGAGTGGGGGTGCAGGCTTCCGGATCCGTGGGCGAGCAGACGGCGATCCGGATTCGCGGAAGCGAGCAGTACCAGAACCTGATCTTGTTCGACGGGGTGAGATTAAATTCTTCCTTCACGCGGGCCGCCGATCTTTCGGATTTTTTTGCTGCCGGTCTGGACCGGATCGAAATCGTCCGGGGGGCTTTCGGCTCGCTTTACGGGAGCGACGCCATCGGCGGGGTAATCAACCTGATCCCCAATCCCGGCCGCTCCCTGCTGCGGGGAATCAAAAAGGAAAATGGGGTTTCCATCTGGGCCGAGGGCGGCAGTTTTTCCACTTTCAAGGAACGGGCGGAGATTTTTTCTGCGGGGGAAGAAAGCGCGGTTTC
>JAPLJL010000036.1 GCA_026388615.1 Pseudomonadota bacterium
TGGGGAAAAAAATCCTGAAATTCTGGGATCACCAGGTCACGAAGATCCCCCTGATTCGTAGCATCTACGGCTCGGTCCGCCAGCTCCTGGAATCGCTCTTCATGCAAACCGGCCATAAATTCCAGCGGGTGGTCCTGATCGAGTTTCCCCGCTCCGGGATGTATTCCGTCGCCTTCATCACCGGGGAACCGAAAAAGGAAATCGAGAACAAAACCGGGAAGAAACTGCTCAATATCTTTTACCCCACCACCCCCAACCCCACCTCCGGATTTTTCATCATGCTTCCGGAGGATGAGGTCACGGAACTGGACATGTCGGTCGAAGACGCTTTCAAACTGATCATCTCGGGTGGAATCCTCGGTGACGATACCATCAGCAAAATCATCAAACATTAAGCTTGGGCGTGAAAAAAGATCCGGAAGGCGGACGATCTCTTCTGAATTTCTAATTTCTAATGGCGAATTTCTAATTAATGCCAAAGCTTAAAATTTCTAATGATTAATGAGTTTTTTAGGATTAACGATTTATTCGACATTAGAAATTGGATATTTAACGTTTGATTAGACATTAGGTATTAGAAATTAGTCATTGCTTATTCATTGACCATTGAAAACTTCCACGGAAGAAAAAATTAAAGTTGTGGCCCAGAACCGCCGGGCCCTGCGGGATTTTTCCGTGCTGGAAACCCTCGAGGCCGGGATCGAGCTCCGGGGCGCGGAGGTCAAGTCGATCCGCGACGGCGCGGTCGATATGAAGGACGGCTACGCCCTGGTCGATAACGGCCAGGTCTTTCTCCTGAACGTCCGGATCTCGCCCTATCCCCAGGCGGGGCGCGATGCCCCCGACCCGGAACGGAAACGCCGCCTCCTCCTGCACAAGCGGGAGATCAACCGCCTCTACGGCCAGACCCAGGAGCGGGGTTTTACTATCATCCCGCTCAAGGTATACTTTAAGAAAGGCAAAGCGAAGCTGGCTCTGGCCGTGGCCCGAGGGAAGAAATTCGAGGACCAGCGCGAGACCATTAAAGAGCGCGAGGCCCAGCGGGACATGGCCCGGGCCCTCCGTCGCGACCATGTGGGGGCGAAAAGGTTTCGACGTTGAGTGGAGCTGCCAGTGGGCATGCCGAGGTCGTCACAACCTCGTTAAAAAGGTGGCAAACAAATAGTCGCCAACGACTATAATTATGCTCTCGCGGCTTAATTAACCGCGAGCGTTCCGGGGACCCTTCTCCGCCCGTAGAAGGCCCTAGGGGCGCCGATCAAACGGGCTAGCCCCTCCGCCCCGGCGGGGACGGTGGGGCGAAACAACTCCCGCCTGGCTTCCTTTTGATCCTGTTCTGGGGAGCGTAAGGAAGTGAGAATAAATCCAGGACTAAGCATGTAGGCCTCTGTACTTCTTCCTCAGCGGACGGGGGTTCGATTCCCCCCGCCTCCACCAATTTTTCTTAATTGAGAAAAATTGGTGCGCGCCGAAGCCTTGGCGAAGGCGGGCTGTATCATCCTTGTGGTGCAAGCCGTAGCCTCCAACTTCGCTTAAGCTACGTCGGACAGGTTGGCGAAGGCGAGCAGATCAGAAAAATGTATGTCTATCTGCTAAAAAGCATCTCTAATCCTGGCAAACATTATGTTGGAATAACTGAAAATATTGACGAGCGTCTGTCCCGGCATAACGCCGGAAGATCACCTCATACATCTGAATACCGTCCCTGGGAAATAGTTGTTACCTTCGATTTTCCTGATCAGGTAAAAGCCCGCACCTTCGAAAAATACCTAAAGACTGGATCAGGTAGAGCCTTTCATAGGCGGAGGAGGTTGCCGCTTTTCATGTTATCTGACCCCTTCTGTTATTTTAGGAAAAATCCGATCCGAGCCTACCGAGAATGATTATTTGCAATTCCCTTTTAAAATAATTATCTGATATAATCGGGCAAAATTAAAACCATTAATTCCTTCAAAATGAAAAAATTCTTCGCCTGGTTAACTGTCTTTTTCTTCGTTCTTTCGATTTTCCCGGTGCCTAACGCATCGGCCCAACCCTCGCAAAATCCGGAGAAGAAAATATTCCTGGCGGTTCTGGAGCTGAAAAATAATGCCGGATTGAAACCCGAGGAATGCTCAACATTGTCTGATGCCCTCCGGCAGGAGCTCTTTTCGACCGGCCGCTATCGGGTGGTGGACCGGAGAAACATGGACCAGATCCTGAAGGAGCAGGGACTACAGGTTTCTGACTGCACTTCGGAAGAATGTGTGGTCAAGATTGGCCAGCTCCTCGGCGTGGAGAAAATGGCCTTCGGATCAATCGGCAGGTTGGGAGACAACTTCGTTATCGCCATCCAGATCGTGGGCGTGGAAACCGGGGAGATCGAGAAAATGGCCAGCCGCCGTTCCAGGGGGCCAGTGGGCGAGCTTATGACTCCCATCGCTGAAATCGCGCTGGAGATCGCGGGAGGCAAGAGATTCGAACCCACGGCTCAACCGTCCAAGTCGGGAAAGGTTGAAACCGGATCCCTCGAAGTCAGGACCAATCCTCCGGGGGCCGCGATTTACCTGGATACGGGGCTGGTCGGGGTTTCTCCGGTCAAGGTTCCTGGAATCCC
>JAPLJL010000435.1 GCA_026388615.1 Pseudomonadota bacterium
GATTGGTTATTATTATAGGGAATCAGCTAGTCAGAAACTGACGGAAAAAGAAAATGTCGAAACCCTCTGCCGAAAAACGCTATCGCCAAAGCCTGAAGCGGCGCGAGATCAACCGGAGCTGGAGGAAAAAGCTTCATACCGCCGAGAAAAGCCTTCTCGAACGGCTGGGGACGGAAAAGCCCCAGGAAGCGACCACCGAGCTCCACCAGGTTTCCCGCCTTCTGACCCGGGCTGCCTCTCGGAAGGTGATTCATAAAAAGAAAGCCTCCCGGAAGATCGGCCGCCTGAGCAAGCGTCTGGCCAAGTCCACCGCGAAGAGCGCTTAAGCCCTTCCTGATTAATCGGGGGATTTATCGAGTCCCGATTGAAATTGGGTTCGGGATTGGTGTATTTCCCTGCCCGGATCTTCAATAATTTTTTTCAAACTCAATAATCGTTATTAGATTGCGCCCAGGGTATCGGCCAGGGCGCAACCGCAACCGTTGGACTCAATCTTGATCATGAGTTAATCGTTGATCGGTTGGGCGGCTCGTTTGGGTATACGGTTAGGTTTTTCGGTTTTTAAAGACGATAAACGGATGACTTTTGACGACACGAGCAGCCTGCCCGAGCCTTCAGCTCGTGTCGGCCAGGGCGCAACCGCAACCGTTGGACGTAGATATTTATTTGCGGACGCTTTTCCCGGAAACGAAACCGACCAGGAACATCTCCAGAAGCAGGCGGGGGGAGAGGCCGGAGCGCTTGAGCTTCAGGTCGAGACTCGAAAGGTCGCGCAGACCCCGGCGGATTTCGACCTGCGTGTAAGCCCGGGCTTCCCGGCAGGAGCACTGGAGTGAATAGGCATGAGTTATTTTCAGGATCTTTCCAATCTCCGCCTCCGTCTTCCCTTTATCCAGGAGGAGGCGGGTCCGGAGAAGCTTCCGGATTTTCCCGGCCAGCTGACCGACGATCATGACCGGCGGATCCCCGGAGGCCAAAAGCCGGTTCAGGGACTGGATCGCCCCGGGGAGATTCCGGTCCCGGACGGCATTGGAGAGATCCCAGACGCCTACGCTCGAACCGCCCGCCAGAGTCTTCCGGACGGTTTCCGCCTGGACCATCTTGGCGTCGGTAAACAGGAAGACTTTTTCCAGTTCCTGGGAGGCGAGACCCAGGTCCGGGCCGACCCGCTCGGCGATCAGCTGGGCGGCTTCCCGGGAGAGGCTCCGGCCCGCTTCCCGGGCCAGCTCCAGAATCCGATCCGGGACCTCGTTTGCTTTCAGGGGCTCGGCCTTGACCAGTTCTCCGGCCTGTTCCAGCAGTTTTTTCAGCTTGGCCCCCGGGGCCTTGGCCCCTTCCAGGACCAGGACCGTGGCCGGGTTGGGATTGGACAGGTATTTTTCCAGTGCGGAGATGTCATCTTCCGGGAGTTTTTCCAGGTTCCGGGCCAGGACGAGCTTGCGGGCGGCGCCGAAAGGCAGGGTCCGGGCAGCGTTTAAAACCTCCGCCAGGCCCTCCGCGGCCGGGTAACTCTCGAAGTTGATGGTATCCCCCGGCGGGAGAACTTCCTTTTTCAAGCGGTGAAGGAATTCTTCGCGTTGGTAAATGTCCGGGCCGAAGACCCCGTATATGAATGCGGACTTGCCGCCGCGGGGGCGGGCCGGGGTGGTCCCGTTTTTGGGTTTTTCGTATTTAGATTTGGAAGTCACGTTACTTAAATATACCCTCGGGGAATGACCAATGAATTAGAAATATCTAATTACTAATTTCTAATGTCTAATCAAAACACAATGAACAATGACACAAAAGAAAAAAATTACTAATGACTAATTTCTAATGACTAATCAAATCCCAATGACCAATGACCAAACTTCAATAAATAAACAATGACTAATTTCTAATTTCCAACAAGTAATCGATAAACATTTGAATTTTCACATTTGACATTGGACATTTTGGGTTTGTTTTTTGATTAGAAATTAGTCATTAGAAATTAGACATTTTCAAAAGCCCCCTCCCCAGCGGCTGACCACCTGCCGGGCGATGGCCTCGGCGGCCCGGGCCAGGGCGTCCCGGCGGTTACTGTCCAGCATCAGGGCCCGGTCCCGGGCGTCATAATAGGTTTCCTCCTGGAGGTTGGAAAGCTGCCAGAGGATTTTCTGATCGGACTTGCGCGTGACCGTAATATTCACCAGGACTACGACCTGGTAATCAGCGGGGGAGAATTGGTCCACTGCGCCGGTCGGGTGGTAGGAAGCCACCGAATCGGAGATGGAGAGGATCCGGCCCTGCAGGATAGCTTCCGCGTCCGCGGACGCCACGACCTGGGCCAGGCCCCTCCGGGTAATGGCCTCGATAAGCTTTTCGGTGAAAACCGCTTCGATGCCGCGGGAGGAAGTACGGTTCTCCCAGGTGGGCACGGAAATGGTGGCGACGGAAGGGGTTTCCGGATCCAAATGCCCGATCGGGCGATAGCCGCATCCTGAGAATAAAAGCAGGGAGCAAAGGGCAAAGGGCAAAGGGTAAGAAAGTAAAAAAACGGAGAATTTTGACTTCGGACTTCGGCCTGCCCGAGCCGGCTGTTCGGGACGGCCAGGGACCTTATACTTCGGACCGAAAATATTCATCCGACCACAATATTGATCAGGCGGTTGGGGACGACGATAACCTTTCGGATTTCCTTGCCGCCGGTGAAACCCAGGATCCGCTCGTCTTTCAAGGCCCGTTCCCGGAGCTCGGTCTCGCCGAGGCCCGCGGGCACGCGGAGGCGGCTCCGGAGCTTGCCGTTGACCTGGAGCACGATCTCGATTTCCTCCTCGGCGACCAGCTCGGGATCGAACCGGGGCCAGGATTTCTGGAGGAGAAAGCCGGTCCCGCCGGTCTGAGCCCAGAGCTCCTCGGAGAGGTGGGGGGCGAAGGGATGCAGGAGAAGCAGGAGGGCGCGCGCCGCCTCCCGGAAAACCGCACGGGTCTCGGCATCGAGGGGGATTTCCCCTTTCTGCAGGGCGGCGGAGAACTGGGAGAGGGCGGCCTGGAATTTGTAGAGGCCGGCGATCGTGGTATTGAAATGGAAGCGGTCCTCGAGGTCAGAGGTTACCCGCTTAATCGTCTTGTGGGTCAGGCGCTGGAGCTCCCGGGCCGGGCCGCTCCCGGGCCGGGCCGCGGCCGGGTCCTCAATGGGGGCGAGCCGCTCCCGGTTGTCCGTGACCAGGCGGAAGACGCGGTTCAGGAACCGGAAAACCCCTTCCAGGCCGGCGTCGCTCCAGTCCAGATCCTTTTCCGGGGGCGAATCGGAGACGCAGAAGACCCGGGCGGAATCGGCCCCGAACCGGTTGATCATTTCCTCCGGGTCGATCACGTTCCGGAGGGACTTGGACATTTTGAAGGACCGGCCTTTGGCGATCGGGGTCCCGCACTCGCGGCATTTGCCCTCGGCATCCACCTCGCGGGGGTAGCGGTAGCCGTGCCGGGGACAGCGCATGGTCTCCATCCGCACCATCCCCTGGGTCAACAGATTTTTAAAGGGCTCGGACTGGTCCTGAAGCCCGAGATCCCGGAGCACCCGGGTGTAATAACGGCTGTAGAGCAGGTGCAGGATGGCGTGCTCGATCCCCCCGACATACTGGTCCACCGGCATCCAGTGCCGGGTCCGCGGGTCGAACATGGACTGTTTCTGGTCGGGGCAGGCGTAGCGGGAAAAGTACCAGGAGGATTCAACAAAGGTGTCGAAGGTATCGGTTTCCCGGCGGGCCGGGCCCCCGCAGACCGGGCATTTGGTTTCCAGGAACTCCGGCACCGTGGCCAGCGGAGAGCCGGACAGGCCGGTTAATTTCACGTGCTCGGGGAGGATGACCGGAAGATCCGTTTCCGGGACCGGCACCGTTCCGCATTTCCCGCAGTAGATCACCGGGATGGGGCAGCCCCAGTAGCGCTGGCGGGACACCCCCCAGTCGCGGAGCCGGTAGAGAACCCCTTTCCGGCCGAAGCCCTTTTCCTCCAGGAAATCCAGAATCCGCGCGATGCCTTCCGGGCGGTTGCGGGTCCCGCTGAAAGCCCCGGAGTTGACCATCGCCCCGTCGCCTTCGTAGGCCTGGGTCATGGTTTCGGGAGAAAGTTTTTCCCCCTCGGGCTGGATCACCACCAGGACGGGCAGCCGGTATTTCCGGGCGAACTCGAAATCCCGCTGGTCGTGGGCGGGAACGGACATGACCGCCCCGGTCCCGTATTCAAGCAGGACGAAATTGGCGATGTAGATCGGCATTTTCAGGCCGGTGAGCGGGTTCAGGCAATAAGCGCCGGTAAAAGCCCCTTCCTTTTCGTAATCGGCGCTGGCGCGCTTTTCTCGGGAGAGGCGCTTGGCCTCGGCGGCGAAGCGGGCCACTTCGGCGGAGTGTTCCGAGCCGGCGGAAAGCCGGGGGACGAGCTCGTGCTCCGGGGCCAGGACCATGAAGGTGGCGCCGAAGAGGGTGTCGGGGCGGGTGGTGAAGACCCGGATCCGCTCCGCGCCCGGGAGGGGTTTTTCCAGGGGGAAATCCACATAGCCCCCGAGGGATTTGCCGATCCAGTTCCGCTGCATGGTCAGGACCTGTTCGGGCCAGTCCCCCAGGGTTTTCATCCCCTCGAGCAGCTCCTCGCAGTAATCGGTGATCCGGAAGAACCAGCCGGGCATGACGCGCTCCTCTACCTGGGTGTCGGTATGGCGGTAGCAGCAGCCGTTTTCGACCTGCTCGTTGGCCAGGACGGTCTGGCACTCCGGGCACCAGTTCAGGCTGGTTTCCTTCCGGTAGGCCATCCCCCGCGCGAGCATCCGGACGAAGACCAGCTGCTCCCAGCGGTAATATTCGGGATCGCAGGTGGCCAGCTCCCGGGTCCAGTCATAGGAAAATCCCAGCCGCTTCAGCTGGGCGCGCATGACCCCGATGTTGTCCCGGGTCCAGCGGGCGGGATGGATCACGCGCTCGATCGCGGCATTTTCGGCGGGGAGCCCGAAGGCGTCCCAGCCCATCGGGTGGAGGACGTTCCGGCCGCGCATCCACTGGAAGCGGGCGATCACGTCCCCGATGGTGTAGTTCCGGACGTGCCCCATGTGCAGGCGCCCGGAGGGATAAGGGAACATTTCCAGGAGATAGTATTTCGGCCGGGGGTCATCCTCCCGGGCCCGGAAAACCCCGGCCTCTTCCCACCGCGTCTGCCAGCGGGCTTCGACCTGCCCGGGCTCGTACTTGAGTTCTTCCATCGGGTGTTAGTCGGCGATCCCGAGGAGCCGCTTGACGGTCTTGAGGATGATCGAGCCGGGGGTGGGCTTGGTCAGGTAGCCGTCCGCTCCCAGGGAGAGGGCCCGGTCCCGGTCGGCCTGGGCGCCCTCGGTGGTGATGACCAGGACCGGAATCTTGGAATTGAGCGGCCCCTTGCGGATCAGGGAAAGCAGTTTGAGCCCGTCCATGATCGGCATATTGATATCAACCATGACCAGGTTGAAGTTTTCCAGGTTGAATTTTTTCAGACCCTCCACGCCGTCGGAAGCCTCGGAGATCTCCACGTCCGGGAGCCGCCGGAGAGCAAAGCAGATAAACTGCCGCATGGTCGGGGAGTCTTCCACAACGAGAATTTTGATCGGAGGCATCAGCGGGTCAGGAGGTCGATAAATCCGCGGAAGGTGGAAAGCCGGCGCTCGGATTCCGAGTAAAGCCGGGAGCTGAAAATGGCGGTGGCGGCGTGTCCGGCCAGGAGGGTGAAAAGCTCGTAATCCACTTCGGCGAACTGGGTTTTCTGGCGGAGCAGGCGGTAAAGCACGATCACCCCGATTACGTATTCCTTGATTTTGAGGGGAATGCAGACCAGGGGATTGTTGATTTCCGTCGTCTCCGGCAAAGCAAAGTCCTTGCGGATGTAATTTACCCCGGTCTCGGCCACCTTGCCGATGATGCCCTCCCCGATGGCGATGGGGGGAATCTCGTCCTGGGAAATACCCTCGGCGGCCACGACCAGGAGCGTATCTTTTTTCTCGTCCCGGAGCAGGAGGACGAACTCCTCCGCCCCGATCAGGTTGATCACGATTTCCAGGATGATCTGGAGCACCTCCCGGTAATCCAGGGTGGAATGCAGCTGGTAACTGGCGATGTAGAGATTAGCCAGGTTGTTGTTCTCTTCCTCGATCTCGACGTAGCGCTGGGCGAAGTCCTGGTTTTCCTGCTCGATGCCCGAATATTTTTCCAGGAGTTCTTCCTTCTCGCGGACGAGTTCCTGAATCCGGCGCTCGAGGTCCTGGATGGCGGTCTCCGGCTGGATGGCCCGCCGGAGGTCACGGTTTTCTTCTTCGAGCCGGACCACCTGGTAACGCAGCTTTTCCGTGATCCGCAGGAGTTCCTGGGTGAACTCCGCCCCTTTCTTGAAATTCTGCAGGAATTCCTGCGCCCGCTGGGAGACCTTGCGCTCTTCTTCTTTTTCCGCGCGGTCGTCCAGGACCTGGGGGATTTCGGCTTCGGGTCTTTCCATCGGTTAAGCGGTTTTTCTCCGGCGGACCGGGCCTTTCCCGAGACGGGCAAAGGCGGGTTTAAGTTTCGAATAGGTCTGGTCCAGATGTTCGGGCACCACCTTGACCTCGGCCAGAGCGGGCATGAAATTAGTGTCGCCATTCCAGCGGGGGACCAGGTGGAAATGCAAATGGTCCGCCACCCCCGCGCCGGCCACCCGGCCCAGGTTCATCCCCAGATTAAACCCTTCCGGGGCCATGGTTTCCTCCAGAATCCGGGTGCATTCCTGGAGCATGGCGAAGAGGGCGGCCTGGGTCTTGACCGGGAGGGCGGTGAGATCGCCGGTGTGCTCCACCGGGGAGATGAGAAGATGCCCAGAGTTGTAGGGGAAGCGGTTCATCATGACCATGACCCGCGGGCCCCGATAAAGCACCAGGTCCCGGCGGTCGGTTTTCCTCCGGTAACGATTGCAGAAGATACAGCCCTTTTCCGGTTCCTGCCGGATGTATTCAATCCGCCAAGGCGCCCACAGGTGCTGCATGGTTCACCACCCGGAGTCAAATTTAAGCTGGAGCCGGCTCGAAGAGGAATTCTGGTTTTCCAGCAGATCCCGCCAGCGGGGGAACCGGGAGGACGGATAGACCAGGACCGGTTCGCCCGAGATCCCCAGCTTGCCGGCGAGGTACTCGACCGCCCGCTGGAAGCTGCCGAGCTCGTCCACCAGGCCCAGGCTTTTGGCCTCGTCCCCGGAGAAAACCCGGCCGTCGGCCAGGGCGGTGACTTTGGCCAGCGGCAGCTTCCGGGACTGGGAAACCGCCTTGATGAACTGGCGGTTGATCCCGTTGGCGAGCTTCTGGAGGTAGGCTTCCTCCTCCGGGGTCATCTTCCGGAGGGGAGAGCCGATATCCTTGAACTTCCCGCTTTTGATGGTTTTGGTCTCGATCTTGGCCCAGTGGAGCAGGCCCTCGACGTTGACGGTCTCCATGATCACGCCGATGGAGCCGGTCAGGGTGCCGGGATTGGCAAAAACCCGGTCGGCGGCCACGGCCACGTAAAATCCTCCGGAAGCGGAAACTGATCCCAGCGAGGCCACCACCGGTTTTTTCTCCCGGAGGCGGATGATTTCCTCGTAGATTTCCTGGACCGGCGCCACCGCCCCGCCCGGGGAATCGACCCGGAGGATGACCCCCTTGATGGAATCATCCAGGCGGAACTTGTGCAGGCGCTCTACCAGCGGCCCGGAGTCGGTAATGGCCCCCTCGATCTCGATGATCCCGATTTTGCCTTTGCCCAGGCCGGCGAAAAAATTCCCGCCGGATCCCGGGGAGCGCAGGGCGAGGAAGAGCATCACCAGAAAGGAGAAAAGAATGAGGAGGCCGGAAAAAATTCCCAGCCGGCGCACGGCTTGGTTCATTGGCTGATATATTTAGGGTTCAAGGGTTCCAGGGTTCATGGGTTCAAGGGAAATCCCTGAAAATCTTCCCACCAATGGTTTCTCGTTTTTCACTTGACTCCTTGGACCCTTGACCCCTCGGCCCCTTCCGATTATTCCAGGGCCTTCAGCGAAAGGCCGATCCGTTTTTCCTCCGGATCCACGTGCAGGATCATCACCTTGACCTCGTCGCCGGGCTTGGCCACGTCCTGGGGGCTCCGGACCCGTTCGTTGCTCAATTCGGAAATATGGATCAGGCCTTCCACGCCCGGCTCCAGTTCCACGAAGAGGCCGAACTCGGTCGCGCCCCGGACCAGGCCAGTGATTTCCTGGCCCGGGCGGTAGCGATCGGAGATCCCCACCCAGGGGTCAGCTTCCAGCTGCTTGATCCCGAGAGAAAAACGCTCGTTTTCCTTGTCGATATTCAGGACCGCGGCTTCGACGATGTCCCCCTTCTTGTAGAGTTCCGAGGGGTGGGAAACCCGCCGGTTCCAGGTCAGGTCGGAGATATGCACCAGGCCGTCGATCCCTTCCTCCACTTCGATGAAGATCCCGAAATCGGTCACGCTCTTGACCCGGCCCTTGATCCGGGTGCCGAGCGGGTAGCGGTCGGGGAGGGTTTCCCAGGGATTGGGCTCGATCTGGCGCATCCCCAGCGAGATCCGCTTGCTGGCCGGGTCCACGTCCAGGACCGCGGCATCCACTTCCGCGCCCACCTCCACGATCTGGGAGGGGTGCTTGATCCGCTTGGTCCAGGACATTTCCGAGATATGAATCAAACCTTCCACCCCTTCCTCGAGTTCCACGAAGGCGCCGTAGTCAGTCAGGCTGACCACTTTGCCCTTGACCCTGGCGGACAGAGGGTATTTTTTCTCCACGTTAATCCAGGGATCGGACTTCATCTGCTTCAGGCCCAGCGAAACCCGTTCCCGCTCGGGATCGAATTTCAGCACCTTGACCCGGATCTTGTCGCCCGGGGTCAGAACCTCGGAAGGATGATTGACCCGCTTCCAGGAGAGATCGGTAATATGGAGGAGGCCGTCGATCCCGCCCAGGTCAATGAAAGCGCCGTAATCCAGGATATTTTTCACCACTCCTTCGAGTTCCTGTCCCTCTTCCAGGTTGCGCAGGGTTTCGACCTTGAGCTTATCCCGCTCTTTTTCCAGGACCGCGCGGTGGGATACCACCACGTTGCCCCGGGTGCGGGTGAGCTTCAGGATCTGGAGGGGAATAGTTTTGCCGACGAAGGCGTCGAGGTTCCGCACCGGCTTGATGTCGACCTGGGAGCCGGGCAGGAAAGCCTTGATCCCTATATCCACGGTCAGGCCGCCCTTGACCCGGGAGATAACCCGGCCTTCCACCTTGGCCCCGGTTTCGAAGATCTTGTTGAGTTCTTCCCAGACCCGGATGCGCACGGCCTTGTCCCGGGAGAGCAGGATCAGACCTTCCTCGTCTTCCTTCTTCTCGACCAGGACCTCAACCTCGTCCCCCACCTGGGCCGTGAACTGGCCGTCCGACCCGTAAAATTCGCGGATATGGACGGTGCCCTCGGACTTGTAGCCGATGTCCACCAGGACCGAGTCCTGCGTGATGGCGACGACCTTCCCCTTGATTACTTCCCCTTCCTTGATCTCCTTGAGTCCCGTTTTCAGGAATTGCGAGAGATCGATTTCCCCTTCGCGGAGCGTGACTGGATTGACGGTTGCTTCGGACAAGTTTCCCCTTCCTTTCTTCTTGGCTTAGGCCCTCAGCCTTTCCCAGTTGAATAAATTTCCTCTAGCATACGTTCGATCAACCATAACGGGGTCGAGGTCCCCGTGGTGACACCCAGCGCATACTGGGATTTTCCCTTCCGAAGATCAAGCTCTTGGAGGCGCTCAATCTGGCAGGTGTGTGGATTTACCTTCCGGCAGATTTCAAAAAGCCGGGAGGTATTCGCACTGTTTTTACCTCCTATAACTAGCATAGTGTCAACCAGTTTCGCAAGGTCTGAAGCCTCTTCCTGGCGCTTAAGGGTTACAGGGCATAGGGTATTGATAATCCTGAGTTCTTCGGTCTTTCCCAAGAGGAAATCCACCACTTCCTGCACTTTATGCAAGGGCTGGGTGGTCTGAGCCACCACCCCGATCCGCCCTTTCAGCTTGATTTTCTTCAGGTCCGCGAGCCCCCCCACCACCAGACCCCGGCCCTTTTCCCCGCCTTCGCAAGATTGGGAGGGAAAGCTTCGGCGGGTTCCGCCCGTCGCAAGCTTTGTGGAGGTTCCCCGGCATTCTGCCGGGGGGCTACACTGGCTCAGAACCCCCTGGACCTCCGGATGATTCCGGTCCCCCACCACGATCACCGTGTACCCTTCCCGGACCAGCCCCCGGTAGGCCGACTGCAGGCGCTTTACGATCGTGCAGGTGGTGTCGATGATCCGGAGGCCCCGCTTCCGGGCCGCGGCCAACTCGCCCGGGGTAGCGCCGTGCGAGCGGATCAGGAGGCAGGCACCGCGGGGAATCTCGTCAATGCGCCGGACCACTTTGAGCCCCAGCCCGGTCAAGCGCTCCATTTCCGGGGGGTTATGAATGATCGGGCCGATGGAATAGATCGGGGTCCGCCTGGTTTTCAGGGCCGACTCCGAAAGTTCTACCGCCCGCTTGACCCCGGAGCAGAAACCGATGGAATGGGTGGGGATGATTTTTATGGTTTTGATGGCTCTTTTTTTATCAGTCATTTAATAATCCAAAAATCAAAGACCAAAAATCAAAATCACAAACCAAAATCCAAAGTCTTTGAATTTAATAACACCATTTTGGATTTTGATCTGTCATTTTGCATTTTGATATTTGGATTTTGATTTTATAAGGCTAGCGTTTATCAATGTGCCGGAGCATGGTCTCCACCACTTCCGCGATCCCCAGGCCGGTGGTGTCGATCACGATGGCCCCTTCCGGGACTACCAGGGGGGAGGTTTTCCGGGAGCGGTCCCGCGCGTCCCGGGTGGAGATTTCCGCCTCGACTTCCTCGGGTTTCAGGCGTTTCCCCTTTCCGGCCAGTTCCTCCTGGCGGCGCCGGGTCCGGGTGGGAAGGGAAGCATCGAGAAAAAACTTGTGTTCCGCCCCGGGGAAAACCACGCTCCCCATGTCCCGGCCTTCGGCAATCAGGTTGCCGGTGTCGGCCAGGCTCCGCTGAATGGCGAGCAGATCTTTCCGGACTTCCGGGATCGCGGAGAGCCGGGAGGCCAGCTCGCCGGTCTCGGGCAGGTAGAATTCCGGCCGGGAACAGAAGAAATCCAGGCCGGGGATGAGCCCGCAGACCGCCTCCCGGTCGGCGGGATCGATCTTTTTCTCTTTGACGGCTAAGGCCAGGGCCCGGTAAACGCTCCCGCTTTCAAAGAAACGGAAGCCCAACCGCCGGGAAAGCTCCCGGCCCACCGTGCTCTTGCCCGCCCCGGCGGGTCCGTCAATGGTTATGATCATAAAATAAATTCCAAATCCTAAATTCTAAACAGCTCCAAATATTAATAATGAAAGTTAATTATAATCCGATCAGCCTTTTCCCCAAAACAGGAAGTAAGACCAGACCTGGCCCCGAGCGAGCTCAGGCAATGAATTTATTCTTTCTCCAAAT
>JAPLJL010000043.1 GCA_026388615.1 Pseudomonadota bacterium
GCGGGATGACGAAGCAATCTAATTTTTCTTGACAAGCAGTTTCCTTCCCGGTCAAATGGATTTCAACACCTCCAAAAGGGAACAATGACCAGATTCCTTGTTATTTTCACATTAGTAATGATTATTTTTGGTGCCGGGACAGACATGTCCCGGGCGGAGGAATCAGCAATATCAAATTCCCCCAAAATATTATTTCAACGCCAATCGTTGAATTACGGATTTTATGAAAAAAGAGTTTCTTTGAATCAGACTCCGAGCTTGATCAACCCCTCGGGAAGGGCGAAGATCAGGGCCTTCACCGCTTTTTCGATTGCGCTGGCCCCGCTGGCGGTTTTGGCTGGAATAAGCGCCGCCACGCTGGATTCGAACAAGCATCTGACTGATCAGAAATTTTTTCTTTATGGTTTTCCCTCGTTTTTAATATTCGGCTCGATCCCGGCTCACATTTACGCAAAGGATTCTGTCCTGAAAACGGGTTTCATGGTCGGCTGGAAGACCGCTTTGTTCGGAATTTATGCGGCGGGGGCCGCGATGGCCGCAATCACAGGAAAGGTTTACTGCCATTATCAGGATGAATGCTCATTATCGGACAATCCTTTCCCGGACGCGTGGTTAATTACCGCGAACAGTGCGGCTTTTTTGATATATATTTTTGAACTGGTCGATGCCCCATTCGCGGTTGAAAACCATGATTATTATGGATTTGTTGAACAGGCAAGTTATCAACGTGGCTTTTATTTTCAGCCTACGGGATGGAATGGGGAGTATCGGCTTAGCGTGGGGTATAGATTTTAAAAATAGCCGGAAAAGCGAGATTGCTTCGCTCCCTCCGTTCGCTCGCAATGACACTCTTCACAGAAGATTTTATCGAATCTCCCCCCTCCGGGTCGTAGATCCTACCCTCCGGCCTGTAAGCTCTACGGGCTGGAAGCGCGGTCGGAGACCCGCCCCTCTTTCACCAAAGAGCGGAAAAAATATCCCCCTTTGTGAAAAGGGGGATGAAGGGGGATTTTCAGGATTTCTGGATTCCCGCCTCCGCGGGAATGACAATTTACAAAACAACTCAAACCCTTGGACCCTGGAACCCTCGGTCCCTGGGACCCTTTAAGTTTTTTCTCCCGCCATTTCCTTGGCGGCGGCGCGGGCGGCCACCAGGATCGGGTCGATCGCCGGCGAGAAGGGCGGGGCGTAGGCGAAATCCACTTCTGCCAGCTGCTCGATTTTCATCTGGTTGTACACCGCCACCGCCAGGGTGTTGATCCGCAGGGCGGCGCCGTCCTTCCCAGCGATCTGGGCGCCGAGGAGAACATGGGATTTCCGGTCGATGATTAATTTAACCAGGATAGGCCGGCTTCCCGGATAGATCCGGGTCCGGCTGGCGTCCTCGATCAGCTGGGTATGAACGGAGAAACCCAGTTTCTCGGCTTCCTGGGCCAGGAGGCCGGTTTGCCCGATCTCCAGGTCGAAGCACTTGAACTGGGCTGAACCCAGGACCCCCGGATAAGTGACTTTTCCTCCGGCGGCGTTTTCACCCGCCACCCAGCCCTGCTTGTTGGCGACATCCCCGAGGGGCAAATAGACGGGCCGCCCGGAAACCCGGTTTTTCACCTCGCAGCAGTCCCCAGCGGCGTAAATGCCGGGAAGGTTGGTTTCCTGGCGTTCATTGACCGCGATCGCGCCGGTCGGCCCCAGGGCCACGCCGGCATCCTTCGCGAGTTTCACCTCCGGAACCACCCCGACGCTTAAAAGGACGAGATCGGCCGGGTAATTACCCCCGGTGGTAACGACCTCGCCGACCCGGCCGGGCGCGCCTTCCTTGAATTCCTTCACCACCGCATTGGGAACAAACTTGACCCCGTGCTCCTCGAGCTCTTTCCGGACCAGTTCGCCGATCTCGGGTTCCAGCTTACCCCCGGGCAGGAGATCGTTGTGCAGGATGGTGTTTTCCAATCCGCGCCCGCGGAAAGCCTCCGCCATCTCGAGGGCGATGAAGCCGGCCCCGATCGAGACGGCCCGGGCCGGTTTCTCGGTATCCAGGAATTTTTTCAGGCGGATCGCCTCCTCCAGGAATTTGACCCGGAAAACATTGGAGAGATCGGTCCCCGGAAGATTCAACTCCCGGGGTCTGGCACCGGTGGCGATGATCAGGCGGTCGTAGGGTTCTTCGGTTTCCTTCCCGCTTTCCAGGTTGCGGACCCGGAGGTTTTTCGCCCCCGGGTTGATCCCGACCACCTCGTGCTGGAGGCGGATGTCGATTTTCTGCTTTTCCCGGAAGACCTCGGGAGCGCGGGCGATCAGTTTATCCGGCGATTTTATTACATCCCCGATGTAATAGGGCTCGCTTCAGGCCGAGTAGGAGACGAAGGGGCCCTTTTCGAAAAGGACGATTTCCAGACCGGGGTTGATCCGCCGGGCGCGGCTCGCCGCGCTGGTCCCGCCGGCCACGCCCCCGATGATTAGAAGTCGATCAGGCATAATGCCTCCTTCTTTAAAGTATGCAGTAGGCAGTAGGCAGTAAGCAGCGATGAGCAATGAGCAATGAGCTAGCCACAATAACTCGAGAAACCCTATAAACCCAATGGACGCAATTAGCGATCTGAACGATTTAACCTTCTAACGTGTTCATAACGCCTTACGCTTCACGCCTTACGCCTAACGGATTTTTAATGGAGGATGGAGAGGTTGTCTTCGACGGTTTCCCGGCTTCTCAGCCCCGACATGATGTTGGCCCGGCAGGACGGGCAGATCAGCAGGTAGCGGGTCAGGTGAACCTCTTCTTCGAGCTCGATGGGATCGGTCTCTTCCATCTCTTTCAGGATGGCCTGGACCTTGGAAGGGTCGTCGACTTCAGGAAGATGGCCGTCGAAATCGGCCCAGATCTCGAGCTTGAGGACAAACTTCAGGGCTCCCATAGTCAGAGTGGAACCGCAGAGCTGACAGGAATGTTTGAGTTCGCCCTTAGGCTTCAAGCTCGACATGCCAGTAGGCAGCATCCACGAAATCGAGGAAGAGCTGCCATTCCTTGTAAGGGGCGTTGACCATCGGTAAACGATAAAGCGGGGTCCACTTGGGGCGAACCGGCTTCTTCCTCAGTTTCATCCCGGCCTCGGCGGGGGTTCTCCCCGCTTTCTTCCGGTTACAGGCGATGCAGCTGGTGACTACGTTCTCCCAGGTGGAAAGCCCGCCGCGGGAACGGGGATTGACGTGATCCAGGTTCAGGTCGATCCGGGTGAAGTGCTTGCCGCAATACTGGCAGGTATGCTGGTCGCGGGCCAGGATGTTGATCCGGCTGAAGCGGACGGTCCGGCGGGGGAAGCGGTCGAACGAGGTCAGGGCGACCACCCGCGGGACCCGGATGACCCGGTCCACCAGCCCGATGGTGTCGGAATGGGTTGCCACCGAGAGCTCGCTCCAGCTCTGGAAATCAAAGGTGCGAAATTCCTGGTCCACCGCCCGGGCTAGGCCCTGATAAAGGAGGGTGAAGGCCCTCCGGACCGTGGTCATATGCAGAGGGATGAAGGAGCGGTTCAGAACCAGGACATTGGTGTTGGCGATTACTTGCGGCATGGCTTATCAGTTTAGAAGCCTAAGAGTTCATAGCCAAAAAGAAAAGATATCAGCCTAAGAGCCTAAAAGTTAATAGCCTAAAAGTAAGAGGAATCATTTTATTAATATATGGACTCAGCATTTGCTGAGGATTTCCTGAATAATCACCTCTCCTCCGCAGACCGCGTTTTCCCGGACCAGGATCTCGGCCCGGTCGGCATCGTGGTCGCGAAAGGCTTTTATTATATCACGGTGCTGGGTAATGGAACCCTCCATCCTCCCGCTCATGGTCAGGGCGATCCGGAAGCGCTGGAATTGCTGGGTGAGCTGGGTAACGATCTGGTCGAGCTTCGAGTTGCCGGCGGCCTGCAGGAAAATATGGTGGAATTCGTTATGGAGATTGAAAAGCGAGCGCCAGTGAGTAACCTCCCGCTCGCGGTTGATTTCCTCGTTGATCTGGTCCATCCGGTCAATCTGAGCCGAGGTCAGCCGGTGGATGGCCAGGCGGGCGGCGTAGCCTTCCAGGAGACCTTTCACTTCATAAAACTCCCGGATGTCCTGGACAGTCAGGGGACTGACCACCGCGCCCTTCCTGGGGGTAATCGTAATGAACCCCTCGGCGCCCAGAGAGCGGATGGCTTCCCGGAGAGGGGTGCGGCTGACCTTCAGCTTCTCTGCCCACTGGGGTTCGCTCAATTTTTCTCCGGACCGGATCTGGCCTTTCAGGATGGCATCCCGGAGCTGGTCAGCGATCTGCTCGCTGATCGTTCTGATGGGGGTTTTTACCATAAGTTAAATTATTATTTAATTGCCGGGCGATCGTCAAGATTTGCTATGAAATTACGGGGGTTCGGAAACGTTGCATACAATTCTGGAGCAGAAAGGTCATAGGTGTTAGGTCATAGGTCGTAGGTAAAACCCCAAGACCAATGACACATAAAAAATAACCTTGGACCAGCTAACTAATACCCAATTACCCTCTTATCCTACCCATAACCTATGACCTATGACCCATGACCCATGACCTATGACCCATGACCCATGACCCATGACCCATGACCCATGACCTATGACCTATGACCCATGACCCATGACCTATGACCCATGACCCATGACCCATGACCTATAACCTGTTATTCTAAGGTCATGGATTCGCTGGCAAAAATAATCCTAACCATCAGATCGGCCCTGGA
>JAPLJL010000215.1 GCA_026388615.1 Pseudomonadota bacterium
AGATTATCTACGCAATGTGGAAACATAATACCCCTTATGATGAAACGACTTTCCTGGCTTCCCGGGCAAATCATCAAATGCGCCAAGTTGCATAAAATACTTGACTAAGCTCATAGAATGTCTACGGGCTGGAAGCGGGGCTGGAAGCGCGGGCCGGAGGCCGCAGGAATGACATCCCTCAACAACTTTTAACTATTTAATCAATTCTCTTAGATCTATACGAATCTGCTTGTTCAAAATCCTTGAATAATTTAACATATTCGAGACCCAGAGAAAAAAGGAGGCGGGAAATGTCTAGACTCAGAAAAGTGTTTGGTGGGATTTTGGACAGTCGAAACCATGATTCATCTATTCAAAATCAAAATGAAAATATTCTAACCTTTCATTCCGCAATCTGCATTCCGCAATCCGCATTCCGCAATTTTATTTGTATCTTGACCCTGGTGTTATTTCTCGCCACTGGGGCCCTGGCCGGTGAAAAGAAAAGTTACCGGGAGGGACGGGATGAATTTCGAAAGAAAATCGAAACCAAGCAGGAGAAACCCATCGAGGGGACCCAGGAAGCAATGGCGGTTTATTTTCCGGAGGATGCCGGAAAATTCAATTTCATCCTGAAACCGGGAGAAGCGGGGAGGCTGAAGGGCTTGATCCAGGATTATTTCCAGGTCCAGGGTGATCAGGTTCTAACCCAGGCGGTTTCGCACCTGGAAAAGGGCGCAATCGTCATTGGAAAACGCTATTCCCAGGCCAAGGATGGGGTTGTCATGAAAGCGATTTTCCTGATGCCTTCTTATCACTACTGGGAAAGATTGACCAATGTGGATGGGATCGAAGACACCTTCGCGGTTTATAACACCAGCGTGGATTTTTACGCCGAGGGGGTTACCCATTTCAGTTACCTGCAGATCGAGGGGACTTTCTTCGGGATCACCAGCGCGATCGACCTGCCGGTTTTATTCGCTGCATTTCCCAAGACGAGGGAATTCAGTTTTCATATGCCGACCCAGGCGGAACTGGACCGGGCGGTGAAACACCTGAAGCCCGTCAGCCCGGGGCGGACCCAGTCCCAGGAGATTTTTACCGACCTCGCCCGCAAGCATCCGCTCTTTTCCGAGCAGGATAAAAAGGGGAAATTCCGCGTGAGCGACAAGAACATGCTGAAAATCTACCGGAATGTTTTTGACCTGAACGAATGCCAGGTCAAGGTGACCGAAGGGGGCTGGAAAATATTCGAGGATTTTTCCGGGTTTTACGTGGTGGAATACCTGCTGCATTCCGTGGTGAACGTGGATGCCTTCGTGCCCCATATTCCCCTGGTCCGGGGAGCCGTGGAAAAAATGGCCCAATCAATCTCGGACGAGGTCTCGGTGAAGTATTTCCCTCTGTCGATGAAAAATCTGCGGGATTGGGTAATCGCGGATCATGAAAAAAGCAAAAAGTGAAATAGGTGGCAGAAGGTAGATGGTAGGTGGGGCAGAAGAAGTTAATTTGCGATACCAGGAGGGATAAGGTGATAAAAAAATTTTGTTCCCTGGGTTTAGTGGCCTGGATGTTGTTCCTGTCCGGTTGCTTCTTCGTGTCCGGGAGCATTTTACCCAGCCTCCGGGAAATATCCGAGGTAAAGGTCGGGGGCCAGGGCGGGGCGAAGGTCCTGGTGCTCGATATCTCCGGAGTAATCAAGGGGCAGGGGAGCAGGGGATTCCTGAGGTCGGAAGCCGGTACGGTCGAATGGGTCCGGGCCAACCTCGACCGGGCCCGCGAAGATAAAAAAGTTAAGGCCCTGATCCTCCGGGTCGACAGCCCGGGCGGGTTCGTGACCGCCTGCGACATCGTGCATTCCGAGCTGAAGCGGTTTAAAAAGGACCGGGGGATTCCCGTCGTCGCCATCCTAATGAGCGCCGCCGCCAGCGGAGGTTATTATGTGTCCACGGCGGCCGACCGGATCATTGCGCATCCCACCACCGCCACCGGGTCCATCGGGGTGATCTATCACGGGATCAGCCTGGAAGGGCTGATGGACAAGGTGGGGGTAGAGGAGAAGGCCATCAAGACCGGGGAGAAGAAGGACATGGGTTCCATCTTCCGCGGGATGACGGACAAGGAAAAAGATGTGGTCCAGGGGATCGTCAATTCTCATTTCCAGCGCTTTCTGGAGGTGATCCGGGAGGGGAGGAAGGGGATCTCGGAGGAAACCCTGAAGGATGTTTCCGACGGGAGAGTTATGACCGCGGAGGAGGCCCTGCGTCTGGGATTGATAGATAAAATCGGCTACCTGGAAGACGCGATTGCCGCCGCCAAGGAAATGGCCAAGTTGAAAGAGGCCCGGATCGTTATTTACCGGGGTTCGGCCGGGGCTTTAAAGACCATTTATACGCAGGGGGAGGGCGCGGCCGCGGAGATGGACAGCGAGGGGTTCTTATATTATTAATGACCAATTTCTAATTTCTAATGACTAATAAAACCCCAATGACCAAATCCCAAATCAACATCTTCAAATCCAGTCAATCAGATTTGAAAATACTTTTTGTTTTGTTTTCATTCGTCAATCCCTCGACAAAATCCGTTTCGGGACAAGTCGTCATTCGTTTTATCCCGAGTTTTTTCGAGGGACAATCGTCAATTCTTTTTAAACAGAAACTCGAAACTAGAAACTAGAGACTATGTTTGTCTGTCATTTCTGCAAAAAGCCGGTGGAGATAGAGCGGAAGGTCGGGTTTCGGGAGGAGTGCCAGCATTGCCGCCGGGAGCTTCATCTCTGCCTGAACTGTAAGGATTACGATCCTGACGCCTACCACCAGTGCAAAGAGTCCCAGGCTGATTTCGTTTCCCAGAAGGATAAAGGAAATATCTGCGAGTATTTTTCCTTCCGAGAATCCCGGCCCGGGGGAGAACCGGCGAAGGACAGCCGGGCCGAAGCTGAAAAATTATGGGCGAAGATGGCGAAGAAAAGCTAGGAAGCTAGTGTAGTGTCCCAGCAACGGCTTTACAGTGGTTAAGATCTTTGGTTTTGATTACGAAAAAATTATTGTAAGGGTTTTACTGAGACACTTCGTCGGGCTCGCAGAGCTCGGTAGCCGCAGGTTTTTCGATTAGATCCCGAGGCATTATGGCCGAGGGAAGCCTGCGTAAAGTAGTGGTCGAGCTTGCTCGACGGATTTGCAGGGCAAGCCCTGCCACTACGAAGGCAAAAGGACTGGAAAGCTAAAAAGTGGGGAAATAAATGAAGATTAGAGAAAAGCTGTTGAAAATCTCAATTGGTTTCTTAGAAATCAGCGCGGTGGTTTCCGGCCTGAGCGCCGTGATTTTCGTGGCGGCGATGGTGATTCTGCCGGCGGAACCCGGGATGGGGGGGACGTCAAGCAAGTGGGGGATTGCCGCGGCCACCCTG
>JAPLJL010000220.1 GCA_026388615.1 Pseudomonadota bacterium
AGGGGGAATGAAAATAAACAAACTGCGGCTATTCTGGATTATCTTCCTGGGGATGATGGTTCTTTCCATCTCCATCGAACCCAACAGCCGGCTTGGCTTCGCCGCCTCGTCCCTGATTGGCCCGCAAGCCCTGAGCCAGCCGGCTACTAGTTGTTCCGGCAATAGCAGTTGCTCCGGGAATAAGGAAAACCCCTCTCCGTCCACCGATACCACCCCTCCGGAGACCACGATCACGTCTTATCCTGATGATCCCACAACTCAAGTAACTGCCACCTTTGAATTCACCTGTGATGAGGGGAGCTGTACATACGATTGCCAATTGGACTCTGGTGGTTGGTCCCCCTGTCCCTCACCAATAACCTATTCGGGTATATCCAATGCAAGCCATATCTTTCAAGTTAGAGCCTGGGATGAATCAGGAAATGTTGATCCCTCTCCGATGAGTTATTACTGGAGAATTGGTTATTGGGTGGAGATGGGAATGGGCTCTGCATTAGATGGAGGGATAAGTAATAATACTGGTGGCTCTTATAGACCTTCTATCGTTATCGGTCTAGATGGAAATCCCATTATTACTTGGTATGACTGGTCTAGCTCAAATCCTGAAATTTATGTGCGAAGATGGGATGGATCAGCTTGGGTAGAGATGGGAGCCGGCTCCGCCTCTGGTGGAGGGATAAGCAATACAACTTATGAATCAACGTATCCTTCTATTGCCATGGGTTCAGACGGAAACCCAGTAATTACTTGGAAAGATTGGGTTAGCGGTGGTTCATATGAAACTTATGTACGAAAATGGAATGGATCAGCTTGGGTGGAGATGGGAACCGGATCCGCCTCAGGTGGAGGGATAAGTAATAATGCCGGAATGTCATTATCTCCATCTGTTATCGTAAGCTCAGATGGAAACCCAATCATCGCGTGGGAAGACAATACAAGCGGAGATTATGAAGTTTACATCCGGAAGTGGAATGGATCGGCTTGGGTGGAGATGGGAACTGGCTCCGCCTCAAGCGGAGGAATAAGTAATAATTCGGGATACTCAGGCGTACCATCTTTATTATTAGGTTCAGATGGTAATCCGATCGTCGCATGGGTAGATAATTCCAGTGGCAGCGGCAATACCGATATATATATCCGGAGGTGGAATGGATCGGCTTGGATGGAAATGGGAACCGGATCCGCCTCAGGCGGGGGGATAAGCAATTCTGAAATGGGCACGAGTGGTCCATTCCTAGCAATGGGGTCAGACGGAAAACCAATTATTGCCTGGCGAGATGATACTCTCTCTGGTCCTAGCTATGATATTTTTGTTAAAAGATGGAGTGGATCGGCTTGGGTGGAGATGGGAACCGGATCTGCCTCAAGCGGAGGAATAAGCAATAATGCAGGAAATTCCGAAGATCCCTCCATCGTAATTGGTTTGGATGGTAACCCTGTTATTGTATGGGATGACTTTTCCGGTGGAAACGATGAAATTTACGTAAAGAGGTGGAATGGATCGGCTTGGATGGAAATGGGAACCGGATCCGCCTCAGCCGGAGGGATAAGCAATAATGCAGGTCAATCATATTGGGCAGCTATTGCGATAGGTCCTGACGGAAGGCCAATTGTCGCATGGTACGACAATACTGGTACAGATTGGGAAATTTATGTCCTCGAATGGGGCGGTCTCATTTATTATTAAAAATCTTGAGATAAATAAGGGTTAAAAAAGACAAGCCCCGTTTAAATGCGGGGCTTTTTTTTTGAGGATGCGGGAATTTTACATATCATCCTCTCCCCTGCCCTCCCCCCTCCAGGGGGAGGGATTCACGGGAGAAGATTTTTTACCAGGAAACCAGATAGGTGCAGCTTTCCCCGCCCTTCGCCCGGCAGGGCTGGTGGTCGTCGTGCTTCACCACCGGCATGGCATCCTGGCCGCAAAACCGGTAGGCGGTGGCCTTGATGATCCCGAAATCGAATTCGCAGGGATGGGGGTTAAAAAGATCCCGCTTTCCAGCGGGGCTTTTTTATGATGAGGCGGCGGGGAGGGCCCCATTCATTTCCAGCCGGAGATCATATTCTCCAGGTCTTTCAGGGGTAAGACCTCCGCCTTTTTTCCCAGGGGATAAGCCTGGGGCCCGGGATAAACGACCCACAACTTTTCCAAGCCCAGATCTTCAAAGGCGATATTCATGGACTTGGAAAGCCGGGGAGCATCAGCATACTTAAATTCAAAACCATATCTTTTCCCGCCTTTTATAACTAAAAGGTCCAGTTCCGCGCCGGCGTAAGTCTTGTAAAAATACGAGTCCCTTTCCGAATTCAAGAGAGTGATCACCTGCTCGAGGGCAAATCCTTCCCAGGAAAACCCCAGCTTAGGGTGGGACTGGATCTGGATCCGGTCCTTTAATCCGAGCAACTGGTGCAGAATTCCCGAGTCCCGGACGTAGATCTTCGGGGACTTGACCAGCCGCTTGCCCAGGTTTTCAAACCAGGGGGGAAGTTGTCGGAGCACAAAAACCCCCGTGAGGATATCCAGATACCTCCGGGCCGTGTCCTCCTTCACCCCTAGCGAGCGGGCGAAATCGGAGGCGTTCCAGATTTGCCCGTGATAATGAGCGACCATTTGCCAAAACCGCCTCAAGGCCGGGGCGGGAACGCGGATTCCCAACTGGGAAATGTCGCGCTCCAGAAAGGACCGCAGGAAATCCGCCCTCCATTCCAGGCTCCGAGAAGCGTTGGGAGCCAGAAAAGATTGCGGGAAACCACCCCGTTCCCAGAGGGTTTCCATCCGGGCCGCCCCCACTTCACCCAGATTGAATCCGCCCATCTCGACATAGGAAACTCTTCCCGCCAGCGATTCCGACACTCCCTTAATCAGGTCGAGCGACGCGCTCCCCAAAACCAGGAAGCGGGCCGGCAAAGGTTTCCGGTCGGCCAAAACCCGGAGCAACATGAAAAGGCCCGGCTGGCGCTGGAATTCATCAATGACGATCAGACCTTTTAACTTTTCTAATACGGTCTGGGCAATCTCCGGTTGCAGGGGGGTGCCCGGATCCTCCAGGTCGAAATAATGCCCGCCCAGATCCTGGCGCACTTGCCGCGCCAGGGTGGTTTTACCGCATTGGCGGGGGCCGAGGATCAAAGTTACCGGATAACGACGGATTTTATCCCTGATCTCTCGCTTCAGCTCGTTTCGGGGGAGATATTTCATGCTTGAATATTACCAGTCTGACTGGGAATATTCAAGGAAGATGAGGAGCCGGAAATTCCGGCCGGTGCCGGGGATTATTTCCGGATTCGGTCCATTACCGGGTGCGCTTAAAAATCGCGGCGGCGCGGGAAAGCTTCTCCACCTGCCGATAAGGGCTTTTCTGCAGGACGAAGTTGGCGGCGAATTTCCCGCTGGCGATCGCGCTGGGAATGCCGCCGGGCCAGAAGCAGTAATGCCCGGAGGTATAGAGCCCGCGGACCGGGGTGCGGATCTGCATGTAGCCGTACTTGCCGGCCAGGGAGTCTTCGGACTGGGCGTAAGACCAGCCGGCGGTCGCCCCCAGGGTGTTGCGGGTAAAGCGCTGGATCGAGAGGGGGGTGCCCACGTCCATATAAGCGATCTTTTCGCTCAGGCCGGGGATCACCGCCTCGGCGTTTTTGACCAGATGCATCCCGATCTCCTTCTTGAACTGCCGGTATTCCGCGGTCCGGCCCAGGCTGTCGCCCCCGTTCTGCCAGAAATTCTGGAACTCGGCCGAGCTGAAGCTCTGGAGCACCAGGGAGGATTTCCCCGGGGGAGAGAGCCCAGGGCCCCCGAAGTTAGGGGAGGAAAGCTCCACCCAGGTCCGGGTATGAACATCCCGGTCCGAGCCGCGGCCGGGGGTAACAATCTCGAAATTGGGGAAACGGATCACGTGGTGGGTCCGCATGATGGCCTTGAGCTCCTCCGCGGGGATATTGAGGCCGAGGAAGACCGCGATCATCGAGGAGGAGTACTCCTGCTTCTTGATTTTCTCGACCCAGGCGGGCTCGAAACAGCTTTCCCCGAGGATATCGAAGACAAACTTCCGGTAGTCCCCGGCGTAGACCACCTGGCCGGCAGGGATTTCCTCCCCGGATTCGGTGACGACCCCTTCCGCCCGGCCGTCCGCCACCAGGATTTTTTTCACCCCGGTCTTGAACCTGACCTCGCCCTGGAATTCCGTCAGCTTGGCCACCAGGCTGTCGACAAAGGCCTGCATCCCGCCGGCGGGGTACCAGTAATCCTTAACCCACATGTACCAGAAGGCGGCGAAAAGGAAAAAGGGCATTCTTTCATAGCCGTAGTTGCTGAACCATTTTCTCGCGGTCTCGTTCCGGATGGCCTGGCAGAGCCGGGTGCGGTAGTCCGGGTCCATCCATTTGCGGAATTTGGGCATGGTTTTGACCGCCTTGAAGATCGCGGCGGCGGAGGGATGGTCGGCGATCTTCACCCCGGCGGGCTCAACCATGCTGTCCATGAACTCGTAAAATTGCCTGACCTCGTTGAAGACCACGCCGATCCCCGGGTCGCCCGGGAACTCCCGGCGGTAGTGCTCCTCGACGGAATCAAGGGAGGTGATGACGGTGTCCTGGCCCAGGGTCTTGATCCGGTAGCCGACCTTTTCCCATTTATGGAGGTCGTAAACCCCCAGTTCCTTCAGGATCGGGAAGACCACCCCGCCGCTCTCAAAGGACTGGTCGCCTCCGTCAAAGTAGAAACCTTCCCGCCAGAATCCGGACATGCACCCGCCGGCATGGTGGCTCTGCTCGAGGAGGAGGACTTTTTTGCCCGCCCGGGCCAGGTAGTTGGCGCAGGTGAGGCCGGAGATCCCTCCTCCGACGACGATGACATCGTATTTTCCCCGGGCGGATTTTCCCTCTCTCATCCGGCAGCCTCCTAATCTGAAATTCTCATTTGGATTCGCCTTTCCGTCTTTCCGCCGACCGTACTTACCAGGTGATGATGTAGGTGCAGCTTTCCCCGCCCTTTGCCCGGCAGGGCTGGGTGTCGTCGTGCTTCACCACCGGGATGGCGTCTTTCCCGACGAAGCGCCTGGCGGTGGCCTTGATGATCCCGGAATCGAAGGCGCAGGGATACGGGTTGTCGCAGACAAACTGGCCCGACTTCTTCCCGGTTTTCTCGAAGCGGTAGCGACCGATCTCGCCCCCCTGGTGGTTCATGTGGTAGGCCACGTCGATCGAGGCCAGGGCCTCTTCGATGGTTTTGATCTCCGGCGGCCAGAGAGCCGTCTCAGGGATCTTGGACCCGATCCTTTTCAGGGTGGCCGGGCCGATGCTCTCGGAGATCTCCCGGAAGGCGTCCAGCCAGGCCTGCTGGAGATACCATCCATCTTTTTTGGGATCGGCGATCCCGTGCTTGGCCAGGATGTCCAGGGCCGTCCCTTTGAAGGTCTCCATCCCCTCCACCACCGAGAGGACCGCGGCTCCGCTTACTTCCACTTTCGGGTTGATCGCCTTGAACTGGGTCATGCTCTTTCTCCTTAAAAAAAAGAACCCGAACCCCGGGTTCCGGGTAATCGCGACAGATGGATTTTAGCATTTCGTGCCGGTCCCACCAAGAGAAAACAATAGATTAAAAATTCCTTAGCCCCGGACGCGCTTACCAGGAGATGAGGTAGGTGCAGCTTTCCCCGCCCTTCTGGCGGCAGGGCTGGTGGTCGTCGTGCCTCACCATCGGGATGATGTCCTTCCCGGCGAAACTCCGGGCCGTGGCCTGGATGAGCCCGAAATCGAAGGGACAGGGATAGGGGTTGTCGCAGAGGATCAAGCCCGAACTTTTCCCGGTTTTCTCGAAACGATAGCGGCCGATCTCGCCTCCCCGGTGGTTGATGTGGTAGGCCACGTCGATGGAAGCCAGCGCCTCTTCGACCGTCTTGATCTTCGGCGGCCAGGTCGCGGTCTGGGGGATCTTGGACCCGATCCTTTTCAGGGTGACCGGACCGATCTTCTCCGCGATCTCCCGGAAAGCGTCCAGAAAGGACTGCTGGAGATACCACCTCTCTTTCTTGGGATTGTTAATGCCGTGCCGGGCCAGGATGTCCAGGGCCGTCTTTTTGAAGGTATCCATCCCCTCCACCACCGAGAGGACCGCGGCTCCGTTGACTTCCACCTTCGGACTGACTGCCTGGAACTGGGTCACGCTTTTCCCCTCTTTAATCAGTAAATAAATTGACTTCGATCTGATCGCGACGGATGGGATTCTAGCATTTAAAGCCTCCGTCACCAATGGAGCTCCACCGGTAAAGCCCATGGTACTTCTAGTGTAGTGTCCCAGAAATGTCTTGACAGTGATTATTTTTTCGTAGGGGAGCCC
>JAPLJL010000433.1 GCA_026388615.1 Pseudomonadota bacterium
ATGGTCGTCTGTGATATCCGGCTCGCCTCCGCCGACGCCGTCATCTCCCTCCGCGAGGCGCGGATGGCCATCGTCGCCGACCTGGGCAGCCTTCAGCGGCTCCCCGCCATCATCGGGAAGGGCCATCTCCGGGAACTGGCCTTCACCGGCAAGGACATTGACGCCGCCCGGGCCAAGGAGATCCAGCTTTTGAACGAGGTTTACCCGGACCAGAACGCCCTTTACGCCGCCGCCCAAAAGCTGGCCGACGAGATCGCAGGCAACTCCCCCCTGGTGGTCCAGGGGATCAAACGGATCCTGAAGTTCGGGGAGGGGAAGAGCGTGAAGGACGCCCTCCAATTCGTCGCCACCTGGAATTCCTCCTTCCTCCTCTCGGAGGACCTGATGGAGGCCTTCCAGGCCTTCGCCCAGAAGCGCCCGCCGGAGTTTAAAGGAAGATAAGCCCAGGGGCCGAGGGTCCGAGGATTCAAGGGTTCTAGGGTAATATAATAATTTCGAGGAGGAGCCCGTCACCGGGCTCCTTTTTTATGGGAAGATAATTATTATCTGACACTTGGCCCCTAGGACCCTGGGCCCCTCGAACCCTTTTCCTTATTCCTTATACATCTCTTCGATTAGTTCCCGGTATTTCTCGGCGATGAAGCGGCGCTTGAGCTTCAGCGTAGGTGTCATTTCCCCCCCCACTTCGCTGAAGGGATGCGGGAGGAGCTGGAATTTCTTGATATTTTCAAAACCGGACAATTCCCGGTTATGGCTTTCGACCTGTTCCCGGATCAGGTCCCGGGCCCAATCGCTTCCGGCCACTTCTTCCGTACTGCCGAACTCGATATTGTGATCGTCCGCCCAGCGCTTCAGCTGGTGGAAATCCGGGACGATCAGGGCCGAGACAAATCTCCGGTTCCGGCCCACCAGGACCGCCTCGGAAATGAAAGCGCCGTGCCGCAGGGCCTGCTCAATCGGGACGGGAGTGATTTTCTTCCCCCCGGAAGTGGCGAAGATTTCCTCCCGGCGGCCGGAGACCTGGAGATATCCCTCCGCGTCCATCTCCCCCAGGTCACCGGTGCGGAACCAGCCGTCGTTGGTGAAAAAGCTTTGCGTGCTCTCGGCGCGGGCCCAGTAGCCGTAGCGCGGGTTGAAAACCTGGTGGCCGCGGGCCTGGATCTCCCCATCCCCGGCGATCCGGATCTCGGTCCCCGGGAGCGGCCGGCCGGCGGTGCCGGACCGCATCTCGACCTGGGACAGAAGGAGGTAATTATCCGCGAGAAGTTCGAAAAGATTTAAACCCGAGCCGAAGGGAACCCGCCCCTCCGCGGGGCGTTCCACCAGGTGATGGAAAAGGGAGGCGATCAGGGCCGGTCCCAGGAAACCGGGACGCTCCCGGTTCTTGAAATCCAGAAAGTTCCCCGCGAGCGCCGCCCCGGTTTCGGTCAGGCTGTAGCTCTCCGCCACCAGGATTCCCAGGGAGCGCAGAAACGTCTCCACCTCCCGGTCCAATTTTCCACCCATGCAAACCCCCAGGACCCAGCGGTCCAGGCCCAGCCGGGAGCGGATTTTTTCCTGCACGAACCGGAAAGCCCGGGGATAATCCCGGGCGAGGCCCAGGGGCAGGGGCCGGCCGTTTTCCAGGGCCTTCCCGAATTCCGTCAAGGTTGACCGGGCTTTGTCCAGTTCCGCCCTGGTCCCGGCATCCAGGACCTCGATTTCAATCTGCAGAATCTCGAAGATCTGCGCAAAGAAATCGGGGATCGAATTGATCACCTGGGGGCGGATCCCCATGATGTCCTCCGGCAGGGAAGCCAGGCTTTCCGCGAAATTGATCTCGCCCCCCAGGGCCAGGGGCAGATAATAATCGAACAGCCTTCCCGAGACCTGGCCCAGGGGCAGGTGGCAGAGATTGCTCAGGGAAAGGCCGCGCTTGCTGACCAGGGAAAAGAAAGGCGTTTTCAGCACCTGGTGGAGATTGGCCAGCAGGTTGGCCTGGGTCAGGACCACCCCCTTGGGCTCCCCGCAGGTCCCGGGGGTATAAACAACCGAAATCGGGTCGATCTCCCGGATCCCCCGGATCCGCCTATCCAGCTCGGCGGGATCGGTCAGGTCGCGTCCCATTTCCTGGACCTCCCCGCAACTGATCATCCGGCCGTCGGATCGCTCCGGAAGGTTATCCAGAGAAACAATCCGAGTCAGCAGGGGAACATCCTTGGCCACCGCGTTCATGATCCGGAGATGGTCGACCGAGCCGGTGAGGGCGAAGCGGGCCTGGCAATCCCGGAGCCGGGCGGCCACCTGGCGGGGAGTCTGGGTGGGATAAAGCGGCACCCCGATCCCGCCGGACATCTGGATCGCCTGGTCGGCGATGACCCAGTGGGGACGGTTGGGAGAAAAAATCGCCACCCGGTCGCCCGCTTTGAGTCCCAGGCAGATGAGCCCGGCGGCCAGTTCCCTGGCTTCGTGGGCCGCTTCCCGGAAAGTGAAGGTCTGAAAATCCCGGCTTCCCTGGCTGGCTTTGAATTTTACCTTTAAGAAAATCCGGTCCCCGAACCGGTCGGCCTGGTTCAGGAAAAGATCGCAGAGGTTTCGGGCCTTGAGGGAACTCTCCATGCCCTTCATTCTAATTAATTACCCGCAATTGAAAAGCCCGGGGAACCCCGGGCTTTATTTTTATATGGTGGAGCTGATGGGATTCGAACCCACTACCTCCTGAATGCCATTCAGGCGCTCTCCCAATTGAGCTACAGCCCCAGTTCTTGGAATTATTATACTGAACCACTCAGCAAACTCAAGCCATCGTTAGTCGAGAATCAAGGGTCGAGAATCGGGGCAGGAAGTTTTCAAGGTTTATTTTTTGATTTTGGTTTGTGATTTTGATATTTGATATTTGATTTTTAATTTTGGGATTTCTTCCCTTATTCCGCAATCATTTATTCCACCTCGATATCCTTGACCATGAACTCCATCCCGGTGATCACCTCCAGGTCTTCGGACTGGCAGGCGGGACAGCGGAAGTCCGCTTCGGAAAGCTGGGATTCCTTTTTACAGGCGGAACACCGCACCCGCACCGGGATAGTTTCCAGCTCAATCTTGGCCCCGGCTGCCATGGTCCCTTCGGAAACGAAGGTAAAACACCATTCCAGGGTCTGGGCAACGATCGCCCGCATCTCCCCCGCCACCAGGCGGATCCGGACGATCTTTTGCGCCCCGCCCCGGCGGGCGGCCTCCTCCACTATCCTCAGAATCTCCTGGGCGATCGCCGTTTCGTGCATGGGTACCGTTTACTTCGCCGCCGCGGCCTGCTGTTCCTGGAGAATCCTCATCCGAAGCTCGGTCAGGTTGTTAACCGGGGGATGGAAAACCTTACGTTCTTTCAGGGAAATCGCCTCAGCGGGACAGGTGGAAACGCAGGCCCCGCAGCCCAGGCATTTCTTGGCATCGATCTTCACCTTTTTCCCGCTTTCCTTGATGGCCTTCACCTGGCAGCGTTTGACGCAGGCTCCGCAGCCGGTGCAGGCCTTCTGGTCCAGGACCGCCTGGAAGCGCGAGAACGCCACCGCGTTGGGAACCTGAAATCGATTGATCCCCTGCAGGAAACCGCAGCAGCAGCCGCAGCAGTTGCAGGTGAAATTGATCTTTTCCTGGATGTTGTCCACCACGTGCACGAGCCCCGCCTCTTCCGCACGGTCGAGGGCGTTGAGCATCTGCGACTCGTTGGCCGCCTTGGCAAAGCCGCGCTCGACCGTGAAGCGGGCGAAGGGCCCGAAAACCATGCAGACATCCACCGGGGCGGAGCAGGCCTTGCCTAATATCCTCTTTTCCGTCCGGCAGTAGCAGTTGCCGATGGCCAGGTCTTTGGTTTCCCGGATGTAGCGGGAAATCGCCTCGTAGGGCTGGATCGCGCTCTGGGAACCCACCTGGGATTCCACCGCGATGACCCGGGTATACGGGGTCTTGGCGCGAAAGAGAAATTGGGAGAGCCCCATCTGTTCAAAAAATTCCTCGAACATTTTTGCCAGCTTCATCTGGGCCGGCCCGGAGACGGGAGGTTTATCCCCCATGAACTGCAATTCGATTATCCCCGGGACCAGTGGCAAGAGCTGGTATTGCTTCCCTCCCCCTTTTTTCCCGACGTAAACCAGGCCCTTGTCCGCCATCTTCTCCAGCCGGGGAATGAGCTCCTCGGCCTTTTTACCCACGGTGCCGGCAATTTCCTCGATGTCCGTGACGGCGAAGGACAGGTCCAGTGCGAGTTCCGCCTCGTCCGGGGTAAAAA
>JAPLJL010000217.1 GCA_026388615.1 Pseudomonadota bacterium
TTGAATACCGCCATCGTGGTTTTTTCCCGGTCGTAGGGCACATCCTTGATGATCGTAAAACGCGGCCCGCAGTTGGTGCAATTGATGAAGGGATAATGAAAACGGCGGTCGCCTGGATCAGAAAACTCCCGGAGGCAGTCCAAGCAGATCGCGATGTCGGGCGGGATGAGAGCTGACTTCTCCCTGCCCCGCCCGCTTTCCAGAATTTCAAAGCTTTTATCACCAACCGGGGGCAGGTCATGGGTGAGGATATTTCCAATTCGGGCCTGGGGCGGGCTCGCTTTGAGACCGGAAAGAAAATCCTGGATATTGTCCTGCTCCCCCTCAATCTCAATCTGCACACCCTTCTCATCGTTTAAAACCCAGCCGGAGAAGCCGTATTTTCTGGCGAGGTTATAGACAAAGGGGCGGAATCCTACCCCCTGGACTATTCCCTCGACCAGAATGTGAACGCGGACTTTAGTCATGGTCCTCGATGAATCTGCCGGTTATCCGCCCTTTAATTCGTTGAGAACAGTTTCGACTATCTTCGGAAGCCGGGCTTTTACCTCCGGCGTAAGTTCCATTCCCATCTCCATCTCTTTGGGCTCGATACCGATGATGATCACCTCGGCGTGGAAATCCCCCGCCTGCCGGGCCAGCTGGATCACCTGGAGCGGCCCCATGGCATGGAGCGAAAGCGCGGCGTCCACCGGCAGTTTCTCCGGGGTCAGGCGGTAAATCGTTCCCGGGGGTGCCCCGGTTCGCAGGGCGTCAATGATGACGATTTTTTCCGCGGACTGGATCTGGGGCAGGTAGTCGAGGATCGAGGTTTCCGCCTCGATCAGTTCCACCCCGGGCGGCAGTTTTTCCTTCTGCAGATCGTGGACCGCGTGCATCCCCACCCCCTCGTCCTGGAAGATGGTATTGCCCACGCCGATGATTAAAGTCTTTGGAGTTTCCATAACCGTTTCGTCTGATTATAACCGATTCGACTTCCCGGATTCCTTGTTGATTTAGACCTTTGGATGTAATTGACAAATATAGACCGATCAGTCTATTATTTTCTCAAATGAAAAATACCGGTCCGAAAGCCAAGAAGAAACTGACTGCCAAGGGGCAATCGAGAAAGAAAGAGCTCCTGGAAAAGGCGTTGGATCTTTTCGGCGAGAAGGGCTATCACGCCACCACCATCGACGATATCGTCAAGGCCGGGGCAACCGGCAAGGGGACTTTCTATTGGTATTGGCAAAGCAAAGACGAAATTTTCCTGGAATTACTCTCCAATAAGTTCGAAAGTTACATTTCCGCTCTGGAAAACATTCAGAAAATGAAGATCCCTACCACCGACAAGCTTATCATGCTGTTCACTGAAATCGGGAATATGCTCATAAAATACCGGAAACTGTGCAAACTCATTTATTTGTTGATTTCCGCCAATTCCGATGAGTTCAATGCCGATGTTCTGAAAGCAACCAATGACTACTATTCCCGTTTTCGCAAGATTCTAATTCAGTTTATCCAGGAAGGTCAAAAAGAAGGCAGCATATCCCGTGATGTTGATGCGCAGCATCTGGCCACCATTTTTATTTCGATCGTAGACGGTCTCCTGCTTCAGGAAAAAGTTATGAATACCAATTACTTGCACCCGAAAATGGGGGAAACCTTGATTACGGTTCTTAGAAAGGGGATCATGATTCAACCAGCCTGATAATTTTTTTCATTATAAAATAGACTGTCGAGTCCATTATCGGTCCAGTTTCCAGAAAAGGAGAAGAAAATGAATGACCCGGCTAACAATGAGAAAAAATCGCCGAAGGAAGCCCAGCTGAAAATCCAGGTTAAGAGCCCTCTAGACGGGTCTTTGGTCGGCGAAGTTCCCGCCTTCAGTATCGAAGAAGCCCGGCAGAAGCTTGCCGAAGTCCGTCAGGCCCAGCGGGTCTGGGCTAAAACCTCTTTCTCCCAACGACGCCGTATTATGTACAAATTTCTAAAGCATCTGGTCCGCAGGTCCGATGAGCTGGCTGAACTTATTTCCCGGGAGACCGGTAAAACGCTTTACGAAGCCAATGTTTTTGAAATCATGCCGCTGATCCGCCTTACCTCCTACTTCGCCAACCGGACCGGTAAAATCCTACAAAAGAAAAGGATTTCGATTTCTATCTTCAAGAACCGGGCCAGCTATCTGCATTACCGCCCGCGCGGAGCGGTTTTGATCATCGCACCCTGGAATTTCCCGCTGACCATCCCGGGAGGCGAGGCGATCATGTCATTAATGGCCGGGAACGGGGTCCTGCTGAAACCCGCCTCGCTTACGCCTCTCATTGCTTACAAGCTCCGGGAAATATTCGACGAGGCCGGATTGGATAAGAAACTTTTTCAGATTGTTTCCGGTCCGGGAGTGATCGCCTCGGGGTTAATCGAGAGCGGAGTGGATTACGTTAATTTCACCGGCTCAACCGCAGTCGGCAAAAAAGTCTCCGAGTTATGCGGCCGCAAGCTGACACCCTGCTCAATGGAACTGGGAGGAAAGGCGCCGGCGATCATCTGCGAAGACGCCGACCTTGAATATACTTCGAAATCAATCGTCTGGGGAGCATTCGCCAATTCCGGTCAGATCTGCGCTTCGGTGGAACGGGTTTACGTGCCAGATAATATTTACGATTCCTTCCTGGAAAAGGTTTTAAACCACGCCCGAACCATCCGGCAGGGAAACCCCTTAAAAGGCGAGAGGGACATGGGGGCCATGACCGATCCCCGGCAGCTGGAAATCCTGGAGGAGATGATCGCCGAGGCCAGGGAGAAAGGGGCGAAAATACCTCTCGGCGGACACCGCTCATCCCTAGGAAAGATGTTCTTCGAACCCACCGTGATTGCCGATGCCGATGAAAGCATGAGGGTTGGCTGCGAGGAATCCTTCGGACCGCTTTTAACCGTGATGAAAGTCAAAAACGAAGATGAAGCCATCCGGCGGGCGAACGACAGCCGTTACGGCTTGATCGCTTACGTTTACTCCGCCAATTCCTCCCAGGCCCGGAAGATCGCGGAGCGGCTGGAAGCCGGCACGGTCATGATCAACGAAGTCCTGATGAGCCATGCCTTTCCGGAAACACCCTGGCAGGGGGTGAAGGAAAGCGGGGTAGGCCGGGTCCACTCCGATGATGGCCTTCGGGATCTTACCTACCCCTACCATGTCAATTATGAAGTGATCCCGCTCCGAGCCCCAGTAGGTTATCCCTACAGCAATAACAAAGCGAAACTGCTGGTAAAAACCATGGCCAGGATCAATCGGGGAGGTTTGGGTAAAATCATCGACATTCTGCTGGGATAGTCTTTTTCGCGATCCAGAAAAAAGCCTGCCCTCTCCGTTCGGGGAGGGCAGGCTTGTGTTTGCGCCTAGAGGGAATACTTCTGATTTATTCCACGATGAACTTGCGAACCTCGTTGGTCTTCGGATCGATCAGGTGGATCGCGCAGGCCGAGCAGGGATCGAAGGAACGGATGATCCGGACCAGGTTGATCGGGTTCTTCGGATCCTTCACCGGGGCCCCGATCAGGGCCTCTTCGAACTGGCCCCGCACGCCGTTTTCGTCCCGGGGCGAGCTGTTCCAGGTGGTCGGGACCACGGCCGAGTAGTTCGCGATCTTCTTGTTCTTGATCGAGATCCAGTGCCCGAGGGCGCCCCGCGGCGCCTCGTAGAACCCGGCGCCCATCCCGTCGGTGGGTTCCCAGTGGTCGGTGTCGTGGATTCTGAACCCGGGCTTGGCCATCTGGGACTGGAGCTGGTCGATCCATTTGTAGCAGGCGTCGAGGACCAGCTTGGTCTCGAGCGCCCGGGCCGCGTGCCGGGCCACCACCCCGGGCTTGGCTCCCTTGGCGACCAGGCCGAGAAGATCGGGGTTCTTGGCCACCAGCAGGCGGGCCATCGGTCCCACTTCCATCGGCTTCTCGTCATACCGGGGGGCCTTGGAGAAGGAGTAGGCTCCCTTCTTGTCCAGGTGGAAAACCTGCTGGCCATCCTTCGGATGGCCGGGCTGGGCGTCCTGGTACCAGCCGTACTTGACCGACTCGGTGATCTTGGCCGGGTCGCAAGGATCGACCTTGATGCCGGCCGGGTTGAGCCCCATGATTATCCCGCCGGGGAAGAGCTGGGTCTTGCCTTCCGGATCCATTTCGAAACCGCCGTAGGCCAGGTAATTCAGATGCCCGGCACCGAGGCCTGCCTTGGCCAGAGGGAAGAGCGGACCGGTCCCGACCGCCAGCACATCCTTCAGGTAAACGTTTTCGATGAAATCTTTCTGTTCGTCCAGCATCGTCCGGAACTTTTTAACCTGTTCCGCATCCGGCAGCTGGGTGAAACCGCCCGCCACGATGCTCTGGTAATGCGGGGTGCGCCCGCCGAAAATAGCCCCCATGTTCCGGGCCTTGGCGTGCATAATCAGGGCGTCGAGATAATGCTTGACCAGCGTGGTTACCACCTCAGGATCCTTCACGCAGTATTCGTCCGGCTCGTAGCGGGGGGTGAGCGGAAAGGTATCCTTGGAGTTGACCAGGCCGACGATTTTGTCCTTCACCCCGAGCAGGGCCTTGTCGCTGCCCTTGTAGTTCGCCACCGCCATGATATCCAGGTAATCCAGGGCGGACAGCTGGTAGAAATGCAGGGGATGGTCATAAAGATACTGCGCGCCCATCACCAGGTTCCGGAGCAGAACCCCGCCGTAGGGAACCTTGGCCCCGACCGCGGATTCAATCGCCCGGGCCGAGCAGATCTGGTGCACCGAGTAGCAGACCCCGCAGAAGCGGCTGGTTACGTAGGGAGCGTCCCGGGGGTCCTTGTCCTTGAGCAGGGCTTCAAACCCACGGGCCATCGTCCCCGCGACCCAGGCGTTC
>JAPLJL010000332.1 GCA_026388615.1 Pseudomonadota bacterium
CTATTAGCCTGTAGGCCCGGCCTTCTGATTCATCATTTAAACCGCCGACATAATACTTCGGCGCCAGCTTCCAAAGACTGTCATCACCTCTGAACTTAAGATTTCTTGAAGTTACGGTTACTTCGGCGAGTTTCCAGGCCGGATCTTTGAAAGAATGTATGCTCAAAACAACATACTCCCCGGGATAATGTTGTATGGCTAAAAAATAATCCTGGGGCAGTTTTTTCAACTCGATATATCCAGCTTCGCCAATTTGAAAACGTTCTTCCTTCCGCTCCTTGGGATCTATTACGAGCAAGCTGGACTTTTCCACCCAGCCGCAACTCGCCACAATTCTGGTCTCGGAGCTATTTAGAATCATTTTTTTTGAGCGAAAATGATCGCAGCCGTTAGCGGTCGGCGGTTGTTTTCATTCCTAGCGGGGCCGGGAGCTAGAACAGCTTTTTGACCTTGCGGAAGAGTTCAACGGCGGTGTGAAGCTGGCCCTCCGGAAACTTGCCGAGAATAGAGTTGGCTACGATCTTGCCGCTTAAGGCGGAGTTGGGAACCCCTCCCGGCCATAAACTGTACTGTCCAATGGTGTAAACCCCAGCAACCGGGGCGTGGAAGCTCACGAAACCGAACCTGTTGCCGATGGGCAGGTCCGGCAGGTGGTAGGTCCAGCCCGCGCTCGCTCCCTGCGAATTCATGGTGAAGCGGACCGCGGAGAGGGGGGTACCGACATCCATGTATTCGATCTTTTCAGAGAGACCGGGGATGACGCCCTCGGCGCCTTTCACCAACTCCATCCCCACGGCTTTCTTGAACTCGCGGTACTCCGGGGTCCGCTCCGTGCTTTCGCTCCCGTTCTGCCAGTAGTTCTGCCATTTAATGTTGGTGAAGGTCTGGAGCACGAGGGAGGATTTACCCGGGGGGGCAAGCCCGGGGCTCTCCAGGGAAGGCGAGGAGAGTTCCATCCACGTTTTCCGGTGCACGTCGCGGGGCGAGTTCTGGTCGGGAATGATGACCTTGAGATCCGGATAAAAAAGCACGTGATGGGTCTGCAGGTGCTTTTTCAGCTCCTCGGCGGGCAGGTTGATCCCGAGGAAAACATTGAGCATCGCCTCGGTCCGCCGGCTCCGTTTCAGCTTTTCCACGAAGTCGGGTTTGAAATAGCTTTCCCCCAGCACATCGGTGACCAGGCGCTGGTAATCGCCGGCGTAAACCACCTGATCCGCCGTGATCTTTTCCCCCTTCTCGGTGAGCACCCCCTCGGCCCGGCCGTCCCGGACCAGGATTTTTTTCACCGGGGTCTTGAACCGGGCCTCGCCGCCCAGGGATTCGAACTTTTTCACCAGGCTGTCCATCAGGCTCTGGATGCCGCCGGCCGGATACCAGTAATCCTTGACCCAGAGGTGCCAGAAGCCGCCGAAGAGGATGAAGGGCATCTTGTAGTAGCCGGCGTTCAGAAACCAGTGCCGGAGATCATCCCGCTTGATCTGGCCGCACAGCCGGTTTTTGAACTCGGGGTCGGTCCAGCGTTTCAGGGAGGGAAGCCATTTCAGGGCAGCGAGGATTTTTTTCGGGCCGGGCTTCTCGAGCGGGTAAATATGCCAGGGGTCCACGAGCCCGGAAAAGCAGCGGGAGACTTTTTCCACCTCCGCGAAAAAAATCCTGACCCCGGGCTCGTCCGGGAAGGCCGCGATCATCCGGTCCCGGGTATCCTCCAGCGAAGTGAGAGGGAAATCCCAAAAGGCGGTCTTAATCCGGTAAGTTGCCGGGTGCCAATCGTGTTCCGGGTAGACGCCGAGTTCCGAGAGGATGGGGAAAAGTATGCCGGTGCTTTCGAAAGACTGGTCCCCCCCGTCGAAATAAAAACCCTTCCGCCAGAAGCCCGACATGCAGCCCCCGGCCTGGTGGTTTTGCTCCAGGAGAATCACCTTCTTCCCGCCCCGGGCCAGGTAATTGGCGCAGGATAATCCGGCGATCCCCGCGCCAACTATCGCCACATCGTAATTGCCGGCCTGCTTTATTTTCATGGATCTCCCCCCCGGGGAAGTTGCCCGGGTTTTCTGATTGGTTAATGGGGGAATGTTATTAACATTCGCCGATATTTTCAACAAATGAATTCGAAAAGGACGCGGATCCCGGTATAATACGCGCCGTCCCGCGCGCGAAAAATAAATGACTTGACCCGGGCAATCTGGTATAAAGCCAATCAGTTGCTGATAACAGGGAAAGGGAGACGGATATGGGCAGGAATCCCAAAGTAAAGTTCGGCACCGGCCAGTTTGATTACGACCTGATCTGCGTCGGGGCCGGGATCGGAGGGCTGACCGCCAGCGCCCTGCTTGCCAAGGAGGGGCTCAAGATCCTGATTCTCGAGCAGTCGGACCTGGTCGGGGGCTGCTGCTCCACCTTCGAGGAC
>JAPLJL010000094.1 GCA_026388615.1 Pseudomonadota bacterium
CTCTCTGTTTCGCCCATTTATAATTGTTCAGAAAATTATGTCCATCGCCTGCTTCATTTCCCAGCGACCATATAATAACCGACGGATGATTCTTGTCCCTCTCAACCATTGCCTGCATCCTCGCCATATGAGCAGCAGCCCATTCATTCTTATCGGCAAGCGTCACATCCTTGTCATAACCAATACCATGTGATTCAATATTTGCCTCATCGATAAGGTAGAGACCGTATTTGTCACACATTTCATACCAGAGCTCCTGCTGTGGATAATGAGATGTTCTGACAGCATTTATATTATGACTCTTCATTACCCGTATATCTTTGAGGATCAATGCTTCATCAATAACATGGCCGTTAAGTTCATCATGCTCATGCATGTTGGTGCCTTTAAGATAAATTGCTTTCCCGTTGACCAGCAGCTGAGAGTTTAATATTTCCACTTTGCGGAATCCCATTTTTGAGCTCACACTTTCCATTAGCTCTCCATCCTTGTGCTTAAGGCTTATAACAACTGAATAGAGATCAGGAGTCTCTGCTGACCATTTTTTTATTTCCGGGAAGCTTTAGCGAAGGATGGATTGGCGAAGTCTGGGGTAACTAATTATTCCTCGGGTTTTGCTCTCTGCCCCCTGCTCCTTGCTCTATGCTATCGCTTACGGGCACCGCGGATCGGCGTCTTGAAATCCCTTTATCATTTGATCGGTTGTCGTTTGATCGGCGGTGGGCAGCAGAGGATCGCAGCCATGGTTATCGCCGCAGACTAAATCAAATTGGGGCGCGGCTTTGGAATGGCAGGCGAAACAATTCAATCCGGCAAAATTCTTGGTATATTCGGCCCCCCTGCTCTTGATAGTTGTGGTGGTTCCGGTTACCGCCAGGGAGAAGAACTCCCAGTCGTTGGTTGCCGGGTTCCAACCCTCAACCCGCTTGACCATCGCTTCCAGCGGAATCAGCTGGATGACCGTGCCGGGAGGAAATGTTCCCCCCTTGGAAGATTTAGCGACCTTCAGGGCTTCCGCCAGGTTATCCGCCCCCAGCTTGTTGGTAAGGTAATATGGCCCTATATAATCCATGTTCTTTAGACATTCGAAATCCGATGCCTGCATATCAACATCCTGGTTAATGATTGTGTTACCGCTTCCCCCTCCGCACCCCACTCCCAAAACCATGGAAAATAACAGCAAAAACCCGGTAAAACCAAAGAATTCTTTCCCCCTGGCCATATCCCCACCTTTCTTTTTTCGAGAAATTTAATTACGGAAGAGATGTAATTATATACAAATCCTGACTATTAGCCAATAGGATTTGAATATAAAAAGTGCGGGATGGGGCCGGGAGCCGTCGAAATATCAGTCCTTCGACAACGCTCAGGGTTAATACTAAAAGGCACCTTTCTCCCGCCCGATAAGGCAGGGTTGGGGCGCTGTCGAAGTATTAACCGATAAAGCTCCTCCGCGGATCGAGGAGACGGAGGGTCAGAACCTCGTCCAGCGTGGGCGGTTCGATGGCCTCCAGGTTCGAAGCCACCTGGAGGTCCCACCCGCAGGTTTCCCTGATTTTTCGAACCAGTTCCTCCCCTTTTTCTCCCTCTTTCCCCTGGAAGTATCCGGACAATTTCAGTTCCTCGTTGACCGATTCTCTCCGATAAATCCCCAGGTTGGTGATCAGGGTCTTCACCTTGAGACCGGGACCGGTAATGTAAGGCACTTTTTCCACCAGCCGGCTCAAGCCCTGGGTGCAGATCAGGATCACCTCTTCCGCCGTGCACATCACGTCGTTCGCCCCACCCGAGCCCACCAGGTAATAAACATCGGGAATCTTGGTGGAATTGATATTTCCCATCCGATCCACCTGCCCTGCCCCCAGAACCCCCAGGCAATGGCTGTTAGGATTGGATACCAGTGCCCCCAGGGAGGTAAATGAATCCATCGCCATTTTCACAGTGGGAAAAGTCCCGAAGTTAAACAGGAACGGGCTCCCCGGCCGTGGAGCATACCCGAAGAGGCCGATTTCGGCGATCAGGTCCACCGGCACCCCCTGCCGCTTCAAAAAATAGTACGCCATCCAGGAAGAAAGCGTGGAGGCGCCGATCCCGGCCAGGACGGACTTAAAACCTTTTTTTACAACCTTTTCCATAATAATCCGGGTGGAGGCCACGGTCAGTTGTTCATTCTCGGTGCATTCCTGCGTCAGCGGAAGTTTTTTCGAAAAAGTCTCCAGTTCATGTCTCCAGGCGTCGGGCTGGCCGAGTTCCCGGAGTTTGCGCAGGTGTTCGGATCCCAGTTTCTGCAAATAACCCTCGTGACTCCCGGGCCTCAGGATCCATTCCTCAATCCATTTAGAGAAAGTCTCCCGTTTCTGGGTCGCCTCCCGGAAATTAATGATGAAGTCATAATCCTCCGCGTAGCTGTCAAACTCGGGAATGCCCAGGTTGACCATCCCGCCCGGGTGTCCGCCGAAGGGCGCTTCGGCCACCCCGCGTACATACATGCCCGGCAGGCGCACCAGGTGGGAATACCTGCGGATAAAGTCCGAATCCACGATCTTTTCCACCGTCACGATGGCGCCCTTCCGGGCGGCAAACGCCCAGGATGGACCAGTTTTCGAACTCAACCGACTTCTCGAGATAAGCTTTTTGGAAAACCTTGCTGGGCCCGGGGGTGGGATAGACATCCCCGGCGAAGGTGGTGATCAGCTTCTTCAGCATCTTGAAATGGATCATGCAGAAGGCGTGCCCGAGCGATCCGAGAGTGATGAAGGTAAATTTGGGATCTTGATCATGAAACTGCCGGATGATCTCGTTGGACGATGCAAACGGTATCAGATGGGTGGTTAAAGCATGGATGGTCATTCCCGGCTCCACGCATCGGGCCACGATGGATTTTAGGTCCCCGACCTTATCGGTGCCCTCGTTGGCATCAATCCGGAAGGTTTCGTTGATTATGTTTTCAAACCTCGGATCCACTCTTACTCCTCCCCTGATAAATCAAGCTCCAATAACCAAATCCCCATCACCAAACTAATTACAAATTAATGATGTCATCCTGAGCCATCAGGCGAAGGATCTCGGTTTGTTCAAGATAACAAACCTTGCCGTGAGTAAAGCGAATCTATCCGCGAAGAATATTAGATCCTTCACTCCGTTCAGGATGACAAGAAGAGAAAGATTGGAAATGAAGGAAAACAAGACTTTTATCTCTTCCCAATTCACTCTTTCATTAACGCACTGATTATTTTCTCAACCTGCGCCCTGGTTTCATCCAGGCTGCTGGAGTTATCAATCACAAAATCAGCCCGCCGGGCTTTTTCTTCCGGATCCATCTGGGCGTTCATCCGGGCCTGGGACTCGGAAACGGAAAAACCGTCCCGGTCCCCCAATCTCTGCAGGCAGACCCCCACCGGACATTTCACCGCGATTACCGGGCGGATCCAGGAATCCATCCCGGTTTCAAACAGCAGGGGAATCTCCAGGAAAAGCAGCTCGATTCCCGCGGAACGATGTCTCTCGATTTTTTCCAGAAGCAGGCGGGAAATTTCCGGATGGGTAATGGCTTCCAGGTCCTTCCGGGCTCCGGTGTCGCTAAAAACCACCGCCCCGAGTCGCCGCCTTTCAATCCGGCGGTCAGGGTCCAGGATATCCTTTCCGAAACGAGCAATGATTTGATCGTAAGCGGGTTTCCCTGGTTCGATTATTTCATGAGCAAGTTCATCCAGATCTATTACCGGGAATCCTCGCTCCCTTATCATCCGGGACACAATGCTTTTCCCGCTTCCGATCCCACCGGTGATCCCGATTATCTTCACGACAATAATGTATGAATTAACCTGACTCCATGTCAACAGACTAGGGTCTTTCTCCGATTGCTGCTTGAAAGTGGAAATTGGTATTTTTTTTGCATACAATACATCTTTTCCGTCCCAGGGGGTTAAACAATGGAAATCGATCAAAAAGCCAAAGTCGGTATTGGACACGGGAATAACCGGATCGAATGCGTCCGCAAGGCCTTCGCCGCCCTGGGCGGCATCCAACAATGGGTCAAACCGGGCCACAAAGTCCTCCTGAAGCCGAATATCATGGCGGCCCAGGGCGGGGCCCAGATCACCCACATCGACACCCTGAAGGGCTTATACCTGCTCTGCAAGGAAGCCGGCGCCAAGGAGGTCTGGGTGGGCGAAAACTCCGTCTGCGGAATGCCTCCCCGGATTCAGATGGGCATCATCGGCTATGACCGGGCGCTGGAAGACATCGGGATGAAAGTCATTTTTTTCGACGAGGAAGATTGGGTTTACCGCTTCCGGGGAGAAAACTACTGTCTGAAAGACCTCCACATCCCCAAGTCCCTGGTGGATGCGGATGTCTGGATTACAGTCCCGGTCGCCAAGACCCATGAAGCCTGTCTGACCACCCTGGGCCTGAAGAACAGCCACGGAATTCTCCCCGATGAGGATAAGGCCCGCCATCACCGGGGCCGGCCTTTCGGCAACTCCAGCCTCTGGGAAAAATTCGCGGACATCTACGCCATCAGCAAACCCCATCTCTGCGTGACCGATATGTTCCACGCCATGGAAGGCCAGGGTCCCGCTTTCGGCGATATCGTTGAAATGAAGCTGGTGGTCGCGAGCGCCGATTCCGTCGCCTGCGACGCCACGGTCGAAGCCCTGATGGGATTTGAGAACCTGGAATGTCCCCTCACCAAGATCGCCCATAAACGCGGCCTGGGGATCGGGGATATGAGCCAGATCCAGGTGCTCGGGGAAAACCTGCTCCAGCACCGCCGGCATTTTAAGCGAGCCCTCTGGCACCCGGATTCGGACCGGCCCTATTACGGGATCAGGATCCTGGCGGGGGATGTCTGCCACGGCGGCTGCCAGATGATTGTCCGCTACCTGATTGACCTGAGCCACATCCTGTTCAAGAAAATGGAACGCGAACTTGGCCCCATTTATATCATGGTCGGGGACAACCCTCCTCCGCCTCCGGAAAAAGCTTTTATCCTGGTTTTCGGCGACTGTGCCATTTATTCATCCTGGCATTACGAATATCGCCAGAGGCCGAAGATGATCGGCCCCTGGTGGAAGCCCCGGAAGGGATATATCGATGTCCAGGGCTGCGTCCCGGTCCAGCTCGAATGGATCCGGAGCATGGCCCGCCTGGTGGAAGGATACGATCCCATGGCATCGCTGGGAGACGCCGTCAGCGTGGTCGAGGCCGACCAGGTCACTTTCGCCGAAGGCATTTCCCTGGAAAAGAATCCCCGCCGCTGGAACTTCGACCGGGAATGGGCCCGCAAGTACGCCCGGGAGATCCAAGAGTCCAAGCCGCCCCGCTACATTTACGCGGCCAACGAGTCAATCAAGGGACAGATCCTCCGCAAGACCGATCCGGAAGTTGATCGGATCCTCCGGGAAGCCGGGGTGGAACCTGAGCAGAAGGGGTAGCCATGAAAGCGGAAAATACCTTAGAACCAAAAACCAGTTTTCGGCGATCCAGCACGCTGATTTTTAAAAATTACTCGGAAGAAGACCTGATCGGCTGGGCCCGGGAAAAGGTCAAAAAACCCTGGGAGCACATGTGCGAGGTGGCGGCCCTGGCCGCCGCGGGCAAACCCATTCCCCCGGCCCAGTCCACCGTCGAGATTCCCCTCACCCCCTTCCGGGTTGACTATCGCGGGGCCTTTTACCTGATGCGGGACGGCGTCAACCTCCTCATCGGCGAGCCCTGCAATCTCTTCACCATTATCCTGAGCTCGGACCGGAAAAGAATCCTGAAAGCCTATATCGAGGAAGCACGCCTGAATAACTTCATCTCCCTGACTCCCCTTGACCCCCAGGGCGCCTGGACCCAAAAAGCCCTGGAAATGATCGGAAGCAATGACACCCACTACCTCACCCAATATCTCAATGAGTACTTCCAGAAGGAGCGAAATCTCGGGGTCAACTGGGTCAAGATCGCCAATATCCAGTTTTTCGGCCCCTTCCGCGACGTCCTGGAACGTTTCGAGGAAAACCGGAGTTTCCGTGATCTCCTGGAAGGGTACTGGGACGCAATCAAAAAGGCCTATGCGGAACAATGGATCGAATTCCTCCCCGAACCGCACATTTTCGCCCGGATCCGGGAGGTTATCCACGATGAGATCATTCAATACAACCACGCCCACCTCCCCTCCGGCGATATCCCGGAGGAAACCGGCGAGGAAGAATATCCCTCCGAACCCCGGGTGGTGCTGGGCCTGGTGGGCCGCGATTACAAGGTGGCGATCAACCTGAGCCTTTCCCACCCTTACGAGCTTATTCTCAACCAGGATATGGTCGAAAGCTACTCCGGCCACGACCTGAAGGGATTCGCCCGTCACCTCTCCGAGAAAACCGGTGCCCCGCTTTCCTTCGCGCTAGCCGCCGACCCCGCCCTCAACCTTCTCTACGAGTACCTTTCCCGCCCCTTCCCCCTTCGCCGCCTGGACATGTTCATCCTTTATCGCAAGCTTTTTACCTTCATCAAGAATTTTGGGACCTGGTGGAATCTCTCCCCCCGCCCTTTTTTTCTCAAGGAACGCATCCGCTTCTGGGGCAAGCTGATCGGCTACGACATTACCCGGATCCCGGACCAGGATCTGCCCGATCTCCTGGTGGACGGACTCGGCCTTGCCGGCCTGAGCGCCCGCTACGCCCTGGTCATCGTGGATGGAGACAAACCCTTTGCCGCCATCATTTTTGAATTCTATGACGGGGCGCTCCGGAAGATCAGCACCTTCCCGATTGACAAGCTGGAACCGGCTTTCGCCGGTCTGGGCCGGGACCGGGAGGATCTGCGCGAACGCCTCTTCCGGGCCAAGCAAATCATGTGGGCCGAAGACGGCTGGGTGAACTTCGCCTTCGCGGTTCAGAAGGACCTGATCAATACGATTTTTGACTTTCTTTTCAAGCGCAGCCTGACCAGCATTCCCAAGCTGATCGGCTCGATCGGGGATATTCGCCTGATGCTTAAGCTCGCCCAAAGCGGCGTGGCCATGTGCCCAGATTTCATTCTTAAGCGACTCGAACCCTGGGTCAAGAAAAAAGGCCGGCTCAATATTTACCCCAAACTGGTCCAGGCCGTCTTTGAAAGCAAGCGGAAAAAACCCCGCGGGCTCCTTTATGTCCGTTCCACCATCATCGTGGCGGTGATTCTGGCCCTGCTGGTTTTGGGCTTGATCTTCTTGGTCGGTTAAAATAATCTTCTTCAAATCTGTTTTTTCCGGCCCCGGCCTGGAACCGGTCCGGGGCCCCGTTTAACCTGGAGGTTACGCCATGAACAACTTCCCTCATCTTTTCTCCCCGATCCGGGTGGGAAAAAAGGAAATCCGGAACCGGATTTCCATCCCGGCCATGCATCTGGATTACTGCCAGGACGGATTCATCAGCGACCGGATGGTCGAGTTTTACCGCGCCCGGGCCGCCGGCGGGGCGGGGCTCATCATCGTGGGCGGATGTTTTTTCGACCCGCTGGGCGGAAACCCCTTGATGATCGGCCTTGATAACGACAAATACATCCCCGGACTTAAAAAGCTGACCGCGGCCGTCCGCCAGGAAGGCGCCGCCATCGCGGCCCAGCTCTATCACTCCGGCCGTTACAATTTCGCCATGGCCACGGGAGGACTGCAGCCGATCGCTCCCTCTCCCATCCCGGCACCCATTTTTGGAATGGAGACCCCGCGGGAGATGACCAAAAACGATATTGAGGAAGTGAAAAAAGCTTTCGCCCAGGGCGCCGTCCGGGCCCGGGAGGCCGGATTTGACGGGGCGGAAATCAGCGCTTCCACCGGTTACCTGATCAACCAGTTCCTCTCCCCGGTCACCAACCAGCGATCCGATGAATACGGGGGCAGTTTTGAAAACCGGACCCGCTTCCCGCGGGAAGTAGTGGAAGCCGTCCGGAAAGCGGTGGGCACTGATTTCATTATCCTGATGCGGGTGGCCGGCTGCGACTTTGTCCCCGGCTGTCTTCACAATCCCGAGGTAGCCAAGGTCTGCCAGATTTACGAGAAAGCCGGAGCGGACGCACTCAATGTGACCGGGGGCTGGCACGAATCGAGGGTCCCCCAGATTACCATGAATGTCCCCCGCGGGGCCTACGTTTACCTCGCCCGGGGCATCAAGGACGCTGTGAATATCCCGGTGATCGCCACCAACCGGATTGTGGAGCCGGAGATGGCGGAGGAAATATTGCAGAAAGGCGCCGCCGACCTCATCAACATGGGCCGGGCCCTGATCGCCGACCCGGAACTGCCGAACAAGGCCCGGGCAGGCCAGGCCCGGAAGATCCGGCCCTGCATCGGCTGCAACCAGGGATGTTTCGATTCGGTCTTCAATGCCGCTCCCGTCATCTGCCTTTCCAATCCCCGGGGCGGACGGGAGATTGATTTTCCGAAAACCGCGCCCAAAGCCGCCCGAGCGAAAAAATGCCTGGTGGTCGGCGGGGGGCCGGCGGGGATGGAAGCCGCCTGCACCCTGGCCGAGCGCGGGCATCAGGTTTTTCTCTGGGAATCCGGTAGCAGGCTCGGAGGGTCCCTGGCCCTCTGCGCCGCCCCGCCGGGGCGCGGCGAATTCGGCCGCTTTCTCCCCTATTACGAGGAACGGCTGAAAGACGCCGGCGTCAAGGTGGAACTCAACCGCGCCGCCAGCCTCGCCGCGGTCCAGGCCCTTTCCCCGGAAGCGGTGGTCATCGCCTCCGGGGGAAACCCCATTGTCCCGCGCATCCCCGGAATCGATATAAAACACGTCTACCTGGCCCACCAGATCCTGAAAAAGGAAGTCTGGCCGAAAGGACGGGTGGTGATTATCGGGGGCGGGGCCACCGGCTGTGAAACCGCCCACTGGCTCGCAGACGCGGACACCATCAGCGGAGAGCTCCTGAAATTCCTGTTCGTCAACCGGGCCGAATCCGACGAAACCCTCTTTGAGCTTTCCACCCGCGCCCGCCGGCCGATCACCATAATCGAGATGCTTCCCAAAATGGGCCAGGATATCGGTCGCTCCACCCGCTGGACCATCCTGGACGATCTCCGGCGCGCCGGGATCAAACTGGCCACCGAAACCAAGGTTCTGGAAATCACCGATTCCGAGGTGGTCGCGGAGAACAACGGGCAGAAGGTCAAGTTTCCGGCCGATTCGGTCATCATCGCCGTGGGACTCCGCCCCAATGACGCGCTTTACAAGGAACTTGAGTCCGCCGGCAAATTCGAGCTCTATAAGGCCGGGGATGCCAATCGTCCCCGCAAGGTGATGGACGCGATTTCCGAGGGTTACGAAGTCGGGATAAAAATCTGAGCTTTGGACACGGATTACACGGATCCCCGGAAAACATCCAAGCCCCGTCCGTCATCCCTGCGAAAGCAGGGATCCAGAGAATTCCGGGGAAAACTCGATTCCCGCTTTCGCGGGAATGACATAAGATAATCGGTGAAAATCCGTGTCTAAAAAAAGTAAATTAGTATAAAATCAATTTATGAAACCGAAATCTTCCTTCGATCGGAAAAACCCAAAGAAAGCCGGCACCCGATTCAACCGGGACCTTTACCGGGGCCGCTTAGCCACCGGTCCAGATCCGGAAATCACCCGCTTTATCTCCAGCCTGAAAGAAGACCTCCGGATCGCGGAAGCCGACCTGGCGGTAAATCAGGTCCACTCCCTCCTGCTGCAGAAGGCCGGGATCCTCTCCGCCCGGGAACGAAGACAAATCCTGATCGGCCTGGGCCGGGCCCGGAGAGAAATCGAACGGATGAAAGAATCCTGGCCTCCGCCCGAAATCGCCAAAAGCTTCGTCGATATCCACCCCCTGATTGAAAGTTATGTGATTAAAAGCTCCGGCCTGAAGGTCGGGGGCAAGCTTCATCTCGCCAAAAGCCGGAACGATCAGGTGGCAACCGATATTCGGATGGTCACCCGTTCCGAGGTTCTGGAAATTGCCCGGGAACTTCTGTCCCTGCTCTCGCATCTGCTGGCGCTGGCGGAAAAAGAAAAAGAAACCGTCTTCCCGGCCTTCACCCACACCCAGCCGGCCCAGATTACCAGCTACGGGCATTACCTGCTCGCCCACTTCGGCGCTCTTTGCCGGGATCTGGAAAGATTTTCCGATGTTTATCCCCGCCTGAATCTCCTCCCCCTCGGAGCCGGAGCGACCGCCGGCAGCCGCATCCGCCTGGATCGGAACCTGGCTGCCCGTTGCCTGGGCTTTGACGGGATCATCGATAATTCCACCGATGCCGTTTCCAGCCGCGATCTTTTCCTGGAAATCGGCGCGGGGCTGCTCTCCCTGACGGTCAGCCTTTCCCGAATGGCCGCCGATTTTATCCTCTGGAGCGCCCCCCCGTCGCGGATGGTCGAATTGCCGGACGAATACGCCGATACCTCCAGCGCCATGCCGCAGAAGAAAAACCCCGACCCCCTGGAAATGGTGCGGGGCAAATCCCAGTTGATCCTCGGGCTTTTCACTCACCTGGCCGCAACCCCGGCCGGGCTTCCGACCGGGTATCACAAGGATTTCCAGGATCTCAAGGTTTCTCTCTTCCAAATTCTGGAAGAATCCCGGTCCTCGCTCCGGGTGATGAATCTGATCGTCCCGGGACTGATTCTTCACCGGGAAAGGATGGCGGAGCTGTCCTCCCAGAGTGGCGTGGCGGCCCTGGATCTGGCCGAAACCCTGGCCCAGAAAGCCGGCCTTCCCTTCCGGGAAGCCCATCGGCTGGTCGGCAGTCTGGTCCGGGAAACCCAAAAACGCGGGCTGGAACTCAGCCAAGCCAACCCCGATTGGATCCCCGGTCTGGCCGCCCTTTTCGCCCGGTCCGGGATAAAAAATCTTGCTGAATTTCTTGTTCCCCTGCAATTACTGCGCAACCGGAAAAGCCTGGGCGGGCCCTCCCCCGCCGAAGTCACCCGCATGGTCCGGCAGGGGAAACTCCGGGTTCATAAGCTCCGAAAAGAATGGGAAACCCGGCAGAGAAAGGTTCAACGAAGCCGGCGGCTTCTCGACTCTCAAATCCGAAATATTGCTTCTCGCTAAGCAATTTAACCGCTTAAACCCATATTTAATCCGATTACCGGAAAAACCTTTCCCTTGATTTTTTCTTCAGGTAGAATTGCTCTGCTCAAGATTGGTTGAGCATATATAACTGCGAGGGGGGCCCTCATGCGTTCGCATATTCTCGGAGCCGGTTTTTACGTTCCACCCCGGGTTGTGACCAACTTCGACCTGGAAAAGATGTTCGAGACCTCGGATGAATGGATCCAGCAGCGCACCGGAATCGTCGAGCGGAGGTATGTCGACGAAGGTATGGGTACCGCCGACCTCGGATATCAGGCTTCGCTGAAGGCGATCAAATCGGCTGGGCTGGAACCCAAGGATATCGATTTCATCATCTTTGCCACCCTGAGCCCGGATTTTACTTTCCCCGGATCCGGGGTCCTGCTTCAGGAAAAATTGGGTATTGATACCGTCGGAGCACTTGATATCCGAAACCAGTGCTCCGGTTTCCTCTACGGCCTCTCCATCGCCGATCAGTTCGTCCGCACCGGAACTTACAAACGGATCCTGCTCGTGGGCGCGGAAGTCCATTCCACCGGCCTGGAATTCGCTACCTCCGGCCGGGATGTAACCTGTATTTTCGGAGACGGCGGCGGGGCCGTGGTGGTGGGTCCCTCGCCCGAGCCGGAACGGGGAGTCCTTTCCGTTTACCTCCATTCAGAAGGGAAATACTACCGGGATCTCTGGGTGGAAGGACCGGGAAGCATTTATCATCCCCGGATCGACCACAAAATGCTGGACGAAGGCCGGCATTACCCCCGGATGAAAGGGCGCATGGTTTTTACCCACGCGGTCAAGCGGATGCCCGAAGTGCTGATGGAAGCCCTGGAAAAAGAGAACCTGAAAGTTGAAGACATCGATCTTTTAATTTGCCACCAGGCCAACTTGAGAATTAACCAGTTCGTGGCCGATGCCCTGGGCATTCCGGAGGAAAAGGTTTACAACAACATCCAGCGCTACGGTAACACCACCGCCGCCACCCTTCCCATCTGCCTGACCGAATGCCTGGAACAGGGACGTTTAAAGAAAGGAGACCTGCTGGCCTTTGTTACCTTCGGGGCTGGGTTCACTTGGGCCTCGGCGCTGATGAGATGGTAGTCAACGTGAGAAAATTTCTAATTCCTAATGAATAATTTCTAATGTCTAATCAAAAAGAAAATGACCAATGCACTTTAAATACAATATCGGGAATTCGATTTATGATATTTTGTTTATTGATTAAAAATTCTTCATTAAATATTAGTCATTTTATATTTGGGTATTGATTAGAAATTAGACATTGCCTAAAAATTCGTCATTAGAAATTGGGAATTTTAAAATCTCCCCCATGACCTCCTCTGATCTCGATGGGATCATGGAGATTGAAAAGTTGTCTTTTCTTTCCCCCTGGGAGAAAACCCTTTTCGTCCAGGAGTTGAAAAACCCCCGGATCACCCTTCGGGTCGTCCGGGAAAAGGCCCGGGTCATCGGATACCTTGCTCTCTATCAGGTCCTCGATGAAGTCCACCTTATGAGTCTTGCCGTCCACCCCGATTTTCGCCGGAAAGGAACCGCGACCGGGCTTCTTTTGGAAACCCTTTTGGACTGCCGCGGCCGAGGCGGGAAAATTCTGTATTTGGAAGTCCGGGAGAATAACCATGGGGCCATCGCTTTTTACCGCGGTTTGAACCTGGTTCAGACCGGGGTTCGACCGCGCTACTACCAGGACACCGGGGAAAACGCCCTCCTTCTCCAGGGTGAAATAGAAAATATTATAGAGATCGCTAACGCTTGAGGACGAATTTCCAATTCCTGCTCAATTTCAAAATGCCCAACGATGATGTATAAGTAAACTTGAGATGCAACTTTCCAACTGCCCAGTCAACAGAAACCAGGTAATCGCCCCCGGTTATTTCCTCATGGAAATCCAAAGTTCGGAAATCGCGGGGGAGGCCCGGCCCGGGCAGTTTATCATGATCAAAACCCGGGATGGACTGTCGCCGCTCCTCCGCCGCCCTTTGAGCGTGCATCGCATCTCATCCACCTCCATCGAGTTGCTTTACCAGGTAATCGGAAAAGGGACCCAATCCCTGAGCCGAACCCGGCCCGGGGAGTTCCTGGACCTGCTCGGCCCCCTGGGGAAGCCATTTCCCCTCCCCACCTCGCCTTCCAGGGCAATCCTTCTGGTCGCGGGTGGAATCGGGATCGCACCGCTGCTCGCGCTGGCGGAACAAATAACAAAAAGTTCAAAGCATGCCCTGAGCGAAGTCGAAGGGTTCAAAGTTTCCCTCGACCCCGAACGGGTTCTCGGGACGAGAACCCCTGAGGGGCAAAGTTCAAAGTTAACCTCCAAAATCAAGCAAACAAACCAAAACAAAATTATTCTTTTATATGGGGCAAAAACCAAAACTCACCTAGTGAGAATCAAGGATTTCCAGAAACTGGGGATAGAAGTCAGAACCGTTACCGACGACGGGAGCAGTGGTCGGAAAGGATTGGTGACCGATCTCCTGCGGAAATTCCTGGTTTCCCCGTCCGGGCAAATCTCGGCTGTCTACGCCTGCGGACCCCGGCCCATGCTCAAGTCAGT
>JAPLJL010000264.1 GCA_026388615.1 Pseudomonadota bacterium
CTGCGGAAAACCGGCTCGAAGATCGCCGCGATCATCGTCGAGCCGGTCGCCGCCAATATCGGCCTGGTCCCGCCCGAACCCGATTTTCTGAAAACCCTCCGGAGGCTTTCGCACCGGGACGGGATCGTTCTGATTTTTGACGAGGTAATCACCGGGTTCCGCCTGGGCTACGGCGGCGCCCAGGAATATTACGGGATCAAGCCCGATCTCACCTGCCTGGGCAAAATCATCGGGGGCGGTTTACCCGTGGGCGCCTATGGCGGGAAACGGGAGATTATGGGAAAAGTGGCGCCCCTTGGCCCGGTCTACCAAGCCGGGACGCTTTCCGGGAATCCCGTAGCGGTGGCCGCCGGGATCGCCATGCTCAAAGAGCTTAAAAAACCCGGGGCTTACCAAAAGCTTGCCCGGAAAGGGGAAAAGCTGGCTTCAGCCCTGGCCACGGCGGCGGCTGACTCCGGAATCACCGCCCGGGTTAACAACCTCGGATCCATGTTCTCCATCTTTTTCGGGATCAGGGACACCTCCAACTATGAACAGGTTTTAAAATCGGACCGCGAACTTTTCCGCTGCTTCTTCTGGAATATGCTCGAGCGGGGGGTTTACCTGGCCCCCTCACCCTTCGAGACCGGCTTTGTTTCCCTCGCCCATTCAGAAGCTGACCTGGATTTTACTATCGAGAAAATAAAAGAAACGTTTCAAATCATTAAAAGTAGACGGTAGGTGGTAGGTAGGAGGTAGGAAAAAAGAAATATTGTTGTGCTTCATTTTGTCGTTTTTAGATCTTTTTCTTAACTGCGGTCGGCGGTCATTAAACCATGCCTGATCTTTCTTATCGTTTCATCAGCTTCCTTGGCCTCCTGGTGATGATGGGAGTCGCCTTTCTGCTTTCGGAAAACCGGAGAAAAATCAGCCTGCGGATCGTTTTCTGGGGACTATCCCTTCAGCTTATTCTTGTTTTCATTATCCTCAAGACCCGCCCGGGGCAGCTCCTTTTCGATCTGGCGAAAAGGATCTTTGACCATCTGATCGTTTTCAGCAACACCGGGGCGTCTTTTCTTTTCGGAGGATTGGTTACCGACTATAAAATCGGGGCGATCGTGGCCTTCCAGGCTCTCCCGATTATCATCTTTATCTCCGCGCTGGCTGGGATTCTTTATCACCTGGGCATCACTCAAAAGGTGGTGGCGGGGATGGCCTGGGTCATGCAGAAATCCATGCGCTGTTCGGGGGCCGAGGCCCTGATCGCCGTGCTCCAAGTTTTCATGGGAATCGAATCCAACACCGTGATTCCCACTTATATAAAGAAAATGACCCGTTCCGAGATCTTCGTGGTCATGACCACCTTCCTGGCCAGCATCGCCAGCTCCGTGATGGGGGTTTACGTTTCCTTCGGGGCCTCGGCGGGGCACCTGCTGACCGCTTCGATCATGAGCGCCCCCGCCGCAATTTTGATCGCCAAGATGATGATCCCGGAAACCGGGGAGCCGCTCACCCGGGGCGGGATCAAGTTCAATCCCGAGCGAACCTCGGTTAACGTGATCGACGCCGCCGCTACCGGGGCGGGGCAAGGCGTGCAGCTGGTACTGAGCATCGCCGCCATGCTGATCGCGTTTATCGGCCTGATCGCGCTGGTGAATTTCATTCTCCAGGCCGTGATCCATGTCTCACTCCAGGAGATCTTCGGGTATCTCTTCGCCCCCTTCGCCCTGGTCATGGGTGTCCCGGCGGGAGAAATCCTGACCGTAGGGAAACTTCTCGGCACCAAGACCGTTCTGAACGAGTTCCTGGCCTATCAAGAGATGCAGGGATTGATCGCGCAGGGCCTGCTCTCGTCCCGGGCGCAGGTGATCTCGGTTTACGCCCTCTGCGGATTCGCTAACTTCGGCAGTATCGCCATCCTGATCGGGGGCCTGGGAGAGATCATTCCCGATCGGCGGGGGGAAGTGGCATCCCTCGGTATCCGGGCTCTGGTCGCCGGAACCCTCTCAACTTTTATGACAGCCTGCTTCGCAGGAATACTGGTTTAAGCGCACTGCGCTTAAACCAAACCACCAACGGCAGACGGCAGACCGCCGCTTAAATCAGTCATTCTGAGAATCTCGCCTTTCGTTAGCCTTTTTTTTCTTTTTGGGGGTTTTTAAAAAGAACAAAGCCAGGGAACTGGCAAAACAGGCCAGGCAACGAAACATGAAGAAAAAATTTGGTGGATTTTAACGCTAAGCGCTATGCGCCCTGCTTCCAGCGCTTATTTTTCGTCTTCGCTGAACCGTTTCTCTTCGGGACACTGGAACCAGTCGTAGTGGGTCATATTCGGGTCCATCGGCTTGAACATGCAGGGGATCCGGTGCTTCTTGTGGAAGGCGATGATCGAGTATCCTTCCCCTTTTAATTTATCGTAGAGTTTCTTGTTGGTAACCCAGACATAAGTGCCGCGATCCACCCCGAATTCAAGCTGTTCATCCTTACGAACGAAAATACCCCGAGAGGGGTCCTTGATTCCCGGGATGCTGGTAATGGTGTGATTTTCCCAAAATTCGTCTGTATCGGGTTTAAACCGTTCGATCTGCTCTTCTAAGTTTAATTTCCTGCCCAATTTCCCCCCAACCTCTCCGACTATAATTATCCTATAAAAGTATTTTCAGATCAAATCTTCAGTCCATCGTGAAATTCGGTTTATTTTATCCGGTGCTAGCGCTCAGGCTCGATAACTACCTTGATGGAATTCTTGGCCTCAGTGACGAGTTGAAAACCCTGCCCGGTTTCGGCCAGGCCCAGGTGGTGGGTAATCAGGTCTCGCACCGGCACCCGGTGGGTCCAGATCAGCTCCCGGGCCGCGAAATGATCGGCGGGAGCGCCGGCGTAGGAGGTGGTGATGGTTATATCGTTGCGGAAGAAAAGGTCGGTAACCGAGAACGAAACCGAGACTTCCGGCCGGGTGGGGGCGTAAAGTAGAATTGTCCCTCCCCGTTCCGCCGAGGCGAAAGCCTGGGAGAAGGCGGAGGAAACCCCGGTGCAGACCATCACCTGGTCAGCCAGGCGGCCGTCGTTAAGCTCGCGCAGACGGCGCGGCACATCCTCGGAGGCGAGGATGGCCTCGTCGGCCCCGGAGCGGACCGCCATTTCCAGCCGGTAATCCGCGACGTCCACCGCCAGGATCCGGCCCGCGCCCAGGGCCCGGGCGAGGCTGATGTGGAGCAGGCCGGCGATCCCGCTACCGATCACCAGGATTGTCTGCCCCGG
>JAPLJL010000203.1 GCA_026388615.1 Pseudomonadota bacterium
AATTCCGGAGACTCCAGGTTGTAAACATCCATCTCGCCCCGGCCGAGAGTTAGAAATAGTCTGCTTCCTTTGGCCTGAAGATCTGTGGGATATCCGGAAGTGTTATAGGATGTAATCATTATCGGATTCGCCGTTGCTGGAGGATTCCCCGAAAGTTGGTTCGCTGTGACTACTAGGCCCCAGCTTCCTCCTCCAATAAAAGAAAAATCCCCATAATTAACCATCTGATAAAAGTGCTCGCTACATCCCGGTGCTGTGCAAGGATCAAATCTTTCGGAAGGTATTAGCATTAATGGATGTCCTGGATCAGAAAGGCTGGCTATTTGGTATCCGCAACTTCCGACCGTGATATAAGCCAAATCTGGAGCACTGGTAACCGCAACTCTTTCCGGGGTACAGCTATATGTCGCCAACCGAGATGTTTCGGTTATTGTAGAAATAGGATCAATCGGTGAATACGAATAAATTATGAGTTTCGAACTTTTCGCGAGAAGATATACATAATCACTCCCATTTGAATGATGCTTTGATTCTACATCATAGGCAACATCTGATATTTTTATTTCCTTATCGAAAAAATGTGATGAGTTTCCTGGCGGTATTTGAAAATTAAAAATTTCCATTCCGTATTGGGAAGCTGTAAAAACATTCATTTTATCGTCCATATCTACTGCCCAAAAATCACGAATTACCTGATCTTCATTCTGAACTTTAACAATCGGGTTGCCTTGGTTTTCTAGATCATAAACATAAAGACCGTAAAGAGAAGAATATTTAGAAAAGAAAAAATAATCTTTTTGATCAAAAAAATGCTTTTTAATAAAAATGTCCGTAATTAAGTTATTAGAGAATATGCTACCCAAATCCAAAGGGGTACTTGGATTGTTAACATCAATTACCTCAGCTCCGGAATTAGTATTTAATGCCAAATAAGCATGTTTATTATAAATAAAAACATTTCTTGAATCTCCAACGACACCGGTTCGGGATATTAGGATTGGATCCGGGTTGTTAAGATTGGGAACCGAAAAGATTTCCATCCCGGCTTGGCCATCGGCAATATAAAGATACCCGGCGGGGGGAGTCCCACCAATCACCTCAAGATAGATACCCATGGCTGTCCCGCTTTTCATCACCTGAGACAGGAGCAGATCGGCAGCCCCGGGCTTGACCCTCACCGTGGTGGTCGCTTCCGCCGTGAGCCCTCCGTCATCAACGACCCTGACCCGGACGGTATAGTTTCCGTTCACGGTAAATCCGTTGTAAATATATATATATGGGATCGAACCAGCGGTGGTGGGCAAATCCCAAGTACCGTTTCCGTCAAAATCCCAATCATATCCCGCGATCGTCGGGTCTCCATCAGGATCATGCGCGGTTACGGAGAAATTGACCGTTCCCCCTGTATTCAGGGAGCTGGGGGAGGCGCTGAAAGCGGTTATCACCGGTGGACGGTTCACATTCAAGACCGTGATCATGATGGTTCTGGAGTCCGAAAGCCGGGGATCGCCGTCATCGATGGCGGTCACCGTGAGGGGGTAATCGCCGGCCTGGTCGTAATCCGGTACCCAGAAGAATTCCCCTGTGTTCACATTCAGGGTCGAACCCCGGGGCATCGGCCCGGCGGCATAGGTTACGTTGTCGCCATCGGGATCGGCGGCGGTCAGCCAGAAATCCAGGAACTGTCCTTCGCTGACCACTTGGTCCGCCACGCCGGCCAGGACTGGCGGGCGGTTGGTGTTGTCAACCACGAGATCCAACGCAATGCTCGCGGTCAGGGGGGGATCTGAGAGATCGGTCACGGTAAAAACCTCGCGGTAGCTCCCGGCCTGATCGTAATTCGGATGCCAGATCCAGGCGGCCGTGGAACCCTGAGGATACAAAATCGCCCCGCGCAGAGAAGGGGTGAAAGCAAAGCTCAACGGGTCCTCGTCCGGATCCGCCCCGACCAGCTGGAGGACCAGCTCCCCGCCCTCAAAAACCGAGTGCCGGCCGGCTACCTCCAGGGTGGGAACCCGGTTCGTATTCAGAACCCGGATATCGACGGTAATGCTGGAGACGGCCTTTCCGTCCGAAGCCGAGAAAACGACCCGGTAATCCCCGGCCTGATCGTAATCCGGGATCCACTTAAATTTTCCGGTCTCTTTGAAAAAGACGGCTCCGGCGGGCAGGAGGGAGGCGAAATAACCGACCGGGTCTCCGTTCGAATCGACCGCCCTGATGATAAAGACCAGGGTTTCCCCTTCGCTGACCGTCTGGTCCGGAATGGGGGTAAAAGCCGGCGGTTGATTGCTGCCGCCGGCCGCCTGGCTGATCACCACCACCCAGTCCTGGCTCGTGGTTTTGTCCCCATCGCTTACCAACACCCGGACCGCTACCGCACTTCCGACCTGCTCCGGCCGGGCCGTGAAGATAAAATCCGGTCCGGAACCGGCAAAAGCCTCGTCCACATACCAGTTAAAAACCATTTCGTCCCCGTCGGGATCCTCCGCGGAGACGGAAAAAATCGCTTCCTGTCCGGGGTAAAGGGAAATCATTTCGGCGGCCGGGGTAAACTGGGTCAGAGCCGGGGCCCGGTTACCGGATCTCGGGACTTTGGCGGAGATGATCGCGACATCCGAGGAATCGGACCAGGGGTCCGATACTTTCAACTCCAGGTAATATCTTCCGGGCAGGTCCGGAATGAAGTAAGTGACCGCCTGGTCCCATTCGAGCAGGAAGGTCCCGCTGAAATAAGGCTGATCCAGCAGGGACCAGCGGTAGGAAAGGTCCGGGGTACCCGCTGGGTTGGTGGAGCCCCGGCCGTCCAGGAGCACCTCCTGCCCCACCGGGACGATCTGGTCGGGCCCCGCCACCGCCGCGGGTTTGACCGTCTCCGGGACTTCCGGGGGCCGGGCCGTCCCCTCCCGCCCGCAGCCGGTTCCCGCCCAGAGACCGAAACCGAAAAGGAATATCCCAAACCAAAGCGGAGGAAAATGTCTTTTCCGCATTCTCATTTTTGGCAAATTCATACCCCTGTCATTGCGAGCCCCGACTGGAAGTCGGGGCGTGGCAATCTATATTTCGATGGGAGAAAATTCGTGGGATTGCTTCGCTA
>JAPLJL010000168.1 GCA_026388615.1 Pseudomonadota bacterium
GGAAAGTGCTGGCCACTCCCGCGGGCATCCGGGCCACGATCCCGGCGAAGGTAATCAGGGAAATCCCGTTTCCCACTCCCCGCTCGGTAATCTGCTCCCCCAGCCACATGATAAATGCGGTTCCCGCGGTCATGGTCAGCATGGTCATCATAATAAAGGCGGGACCGGGATGCATGACCACGGGTTCACCCGCCGGCCCCTTCATCCCTTCCAGCCAGACGGCCGTGCCCGCTCCCTGCAGGATGCTCAGGACCACCGTCCCGTAGCGGGTGTATTGGGTAATTTTTTTCCGGCCCAATTCCCCTTCTTTGGAAAGTCGATCGAGATAAGGGATGACCACCGTCAGAAGCTGCAGGATGATGGAGGCGCTGATGTAGGGCATGATCCCGAGGGTAAAAATGGACAGTCTCTCCAGCGCTCCGCCGGAGAAAAGATTAAACATTCCGAAAATGGTGTTCTGGGCCTGCGCGAAGAAGGAGGCCAGCGCCGTGGAATCGATCCCGGGCGTGGGGATGGCGCAGCCGATCCGGTAAACCGCCAGCAGGCCCAGTGTAAACAGGAGCCGGTTACGGAGTTCCGGTATTTTTCCGATACTTTCGATTCCGCCTAACATATCTTAATTTGGTAAGGATTTAACCTTAAGGAAAGGTGATTTATTTCTTCTTCACCTTCTCGACCGGCGCTTCCCCACCGGCTTTTAGCTCGACGATCTTTCCGCCGGCGGCGCTGATTTTCTGCCGGGCCCCGGAGGTGAAGGCGTTGGCCCGCACAGTCAAGGGATATTTGAGTTCGCCCATGCCCAGAATCTTGATCCCATCATATCGGCCTTTGATCAGCCCGGCTTTTTTGAGTTCGTCGGGACCGACTTCGCTTCCCTGCGGAAACCGCGCCAGGTCCCGGACATTCACCTCCGCCCAATGTTTCCGGAAGGGATTGAAGAATCCCTGTTTGGGAACCCTCCGGATCAGGGGCATCTGCCCGCCTTCGAACCCCGGGCTTACTCCCCCACCGGCGCGGGCCTTGTGCCCTTTATGGCCCCGGCCGCTGGTTCGGCCCCGGCCCGACCCCATTCCCCGGCCAACCCTCTTTACATCTTTATGGGAACCCGCGGGATATTTTAAATTACTCAGATGCGAGGAAACCTTTACTGGCTTTTCATCCATAATTTTTTCTCGTTCAGATCGCGTTATTCGCTTAATTCCTCGACCACCACCAGATGGCCGACCTTTTCCACCATCCCCCGGACCCAGGGCGCATCCGGCAGGATCCTTTTTTGATCCACTTTCCTTAAACCCAGGGCGCGGAGCACCTTCCGCTGCTTTTCCGGCCGGCCGATGAAACTACGGCGTAATGTTACCCGAATCTTCCGGGGCATTTTCTTTTATTCCTTTCTCTTGGCGTTAATCTCGTCCCGCCTCGCGTTGCTCTCGTCCTGATCACGCAAGCGGGAGAGCCCTTCCATGGCGGCCCGGATCAGGTTGTGCGGGTTGGAGGAACCGATGCATTTGGTCAGGATGTTATGGACCCCGGCAACTTCCATCACGGCCCGCACCACCCCGCCCGCGATGATTCCGGTCCCGGAAGCTGCCGGCTTCAGGATCACCTGGCCCGCCCCGTACCGGCCCATCACTTCGTGGGGAATGGTATGGCTTTTGATGTTGACCCGCACCAGGTTTTTCTTGGCGCGATCCACACCCTTGCGGATGGCTTCCGACAAATCGGCGTCCACCTTTGACCACCTTGGAAACCCGGTTGATCGCAACCACCCGGTCAATCAGCTCACCTTCTTTTTCCCCGTTGGGATGTTCACGCACTTCCATAATAATTTATTTATTGCTCCTCTCCAGCAATGCGGCCAAGGGAAACCGCGGGGATAAAATTTCAATCCTCCCTCTCGAGCCTTTTCCGCCAGCGCCTTCACCCGTCTGGTGGACATGGGCGTGGAACCTTATCTGGTTGCCTCGGCGCTGGAGGGAGTGCTGGCGCAAAGACTTGTGCGCGTGCTGTGTTCCGCGTGCAAAGTGGAGGACACGTCTCCCGCGACGCGGGCCTTCAAGGGGGAGATCGGCCTTGCGGCGGATCAGCCCGTGTACCGGGCCGTTGGGTGCGAGGCCTGTCGCGGCAC
>JAPLJL010000115.1 GCA_026388615.1 Pseudomonadota bacterium
GAGGTCAAGTACACGATGGAGTACATTGACCTGGCCGAAGCCCACGGCCTCCCCGCGGAGGTCTGCTCGGTGGACAAGGGTTCGGTCGGCGCGATCCTCAAGGGCATCATGCCCAAGCCCTCGTGCATCCTGGGGGTGAACACCCCCTGCGACTCCCAGATGGCCGCCCTCCAGGCTTCGGCCGAGCTGTCCGGGGCCCCCCTTTACCTGATTGACATTCCCTACCTCTACGGGGAAAGGGAAGTTGAATACGTAGCCCGGCAGATCCAGGACGCCATTCCCTTTCTGGAGAAACATACCGGGAGGAAATTCAGCTGGGACCGTTTCCGGGAAGCCTGCCTCCTCGCCAACCAGATGAGCGAAAACCTCCTGGCCTGGAATGAATACCGGAAGGCGGTCCCCTGCCCGCAGATATCCAAGCTCCTCTGCCTGATGGTGCCCCTTTTCATCACCTTCGCCGGGACCGAAACCGGCGTGGTCACCGCCGCGGAACTGGCCGCCGAGGCCCGGGAAAGAAGCGAGCGGGGCGAGGCCGCCGTGCCGGGAGGGGAGAAAATCCGGGCCGTCTGGTATCAGGACCCGGTCTGGTTCGACCTGCAATTCTACGATTGGATGGAAAGCGAGCTGAAAATGGTTATCCCGATGGACCTCTTCGGCTACCATGCCCCGGAAGGCATGATCGACGTCAGCTCCCGGGAAAGCATGCTCCGGGGCCTGGCCCATCGCTTCATCCGGGTCATGCCGATGTCCCGGCAGTTCAAGGGGCCGATCGAATGGTATCTGAACGACTACGTCACCCTCTGCCGTGAATACAAGGCCGACTTTGGAATTTTCGCCGGCCATGTCGCCTGCAAGCATGCCTGGGGCGGGCTCGGCCTGCTCAAGGAAAAATGCCGGGAGATCGGAATGCCCCTGCTCGTTTTCGAATTCGACATGTTCGATCCCCGGGTCACCCCGGTGGAATCCATCCAGGACCAGATCACGCAGTTCGTCAACAACGTGGTCATCCCGAGGATGGAAGACAAGAAGCCCTAAAATTGCGGATTGACGATTGCGGAATGAAAGCCAACTAATCCCAAATTTTTCCATAAAATACTTGCGTAATTCTTTACTGAAATTCACTATCCCGGTTTTCCTGATTTCCCTCTTTTTCCCCCTCCGCGTGGAAGCCGGGCCCGAGACCAAATCCTATTTCCTGAAATTCGGCACCATGGCTCCGCAGGAATCCGCCTGGACTGAAATCCCCAAGCAGGTTCTCGTCCCCCTGATCCACGAAATGTGGGGAGACAGATTGAAACTTACCATCTATTACGGCGGCGCCATGGGTGATGACGATGACATCATCAGGAAAATCAATTTGGGACAGCTCCAGGGCTGCTGCTGCACCAACCAGGGAACGGTTAAAGCGGTGCCCGAACTTTCAGTTTTTTCCCTGCCCCTGCTTTTTCAATCTTACGAAGAAGTAGACTACGTGGTCCGAAAGCTCCGCGGCCGGCTCCAACAGTTATACGAGGACCGGGGGTTGTATCCGCTTTTTTTCATTGATACCGGTTTTCTTTATTATTTCAGCCGGGAAGACCCTTCCAGCATGGAAAAAATCCGATCGCACCGGGTTTTTTCCTGGTTCGGGGAAATTCAAAACGATACTTTTAACGCCCTGGGGATCAGCCCCATTCCCGTGGCCATTACCGAGCTGAGTTCCTCGATTTCCACCGGCCTGACCAACGGAGGGGCAGGCCCGGCTTCCTGGCTCCTGGCCACCCAGATGTACCCATATATCAATTACGTTCTCGATCCCCCTCTCTTCTACGGACCTTCCACCGGTTTTATCGACAAAAAATCCATGGACAAAATCACCGCGGACCTGGAGAAGCATCCGGAGGAGTTTGCGAAATTTCAAAAATCCTTCAGCGAATTTAAAAACACGGTGGAAGCCAATGCCTTCCTGGATCGGCAGAACGTAAAAAATGATCTGTCCCGGGCCGCGGGAAAGAAAATCATCGGCTGGCTGAAAAACCAGAGGTTCGAAAAGCCTTCCGATGTCCAAGCCCTGCTTTTCGGGGTATTCCGCGAAGCCGAGCCCGTCTGGGTTCAATCCGTTCGGGGTTTTGAAGCCGACTGTTTTAATGGTTTTTTCCAGCGGGGAATGAAGAAAGTGAAACTCCAGGAAAAAGATTTTCAAGAATTACAAAACCCTTCCCGAAAAATCTGGCAGCAATTCTCCGGGCAAAAATATCCGGAGCGGCTGCTTTCCGAAATCCTCAATTCATTGAGCGAATTCCGGGGCGGAAATAATCCCGGATTTACAAATTAACAAAAATATTGGTTCATCAGACAGCCCATCAGCTTTGATAAGAATCGACCCTTCGACTTCCCCGGTTTGAAGCCCGAGGTATGCTCCCTTCGACTACGCTCAGGATTGATCCGGAGCGGCGCCTGTTTTCCCGCCCTAAAGAGCAGGGTTTGGGCGCCGAAGGATCAAGTATAAAAAAAGGGCCCCGGAAACGGGGCCCTGATAAGCAATCCCAAAAATATTTCTGGCGCGGAATATGTTATTTGCCAGCGGGCTTCGCCGGGGCGGCCGGAGCCGCAGGGGCGGCGGCAGGCGCCGGGGCAACAACGGGGGCCGGAGCCGCAGGGGCTCCAGGGGCGGCGGGAGCGCCAGCCGGAACGGTGGCACCTTCCGGAGCCGGAGGAACGATCTTGGTAAGATTAATATCCTGTCCGCTCAGGGTTTTCCCGGCTTCGACCACGATACCCACCAGCGGCTTGGAATTGTATCCTTCCTTCTTCGCTTCCACAGTATACTGGCCGGCAACTACCCCTTCGATTTTGTAAGCGCCCGCGTCATCAGTGGTGGCAGTCAGGTCGGTTCCCGCTACTGAAATAGCGATCCCCGCATTCCCGGCCGCGGCGCCATCCAGGGCAGCCTTTCCTGCGATTACGCCAGGTTTCTTCGCACATGCAAAAGCCAGCACCAATCCCAATGCCAGAGAAGCATACATAACCTTTTTCATTTTAACTCTCCTCCTCAGATTAAATTAAGAAAAAATATCGATAACACCTTTTGCCTATAGAGATAATCATTACCCAGCTAAGGCGGCCAGGCATTGCTGTGGTTTCTAATAATTTTCTTCATCAACTTTCATCTCCCATCCAAAATTGTCAAACATATTTATATCCTTAGATCTTTTCGAAGAAACTAAAACAAAATCCAACCTTTGTCAAGCTCTCTGGCCTGACGGCCAAATATGATAGAAAAATATACAATCGTAAAAAATCCATTAATGGAGGTAAATTAACTGTGGATATCGGTCATCTTCATTGGTAACTATTTGATCTTAATAAACAATTCAGAAACCAGGTTGGGATATTTTACCGGACAAAAAAATCCCGGGTCGGACCCCGGGATTCACAAGGAGGTAAAAAGGATGGGCGATATTTTCTATTTACCCATTCTCTACTTATTTTGACCGATTGATTTTGAAAAAGTTCACGGTTTTTTTCTTAATTTTTTCCGGTTCTTAAGGCCGGCAGCTTTCCAGGTGCTGGCGCCCTTCCCTTTCACCCCCGCGAATGACCCGGGATTGGGACCGGTAAAATTATCTGAATGATTATTTCTGCGGGTTGACAAACTCCTGGTAGAGTTTCTCCCGCAGGGAAGGTCCATCCAGATTGGTGATAATGGCTCCCTCGATCGCCAGGGAAATCCGGCCGGTTTCTTCGGAAACCACAATCACCAGGGCATCGGTCTCCTCGCTCAAGCCGATGGCCGCCCGGTGCCGCGTCCCCATCTCCTTGCTGACATTGGGATTTACGGTCAGGGGGAGAAAACAACCGGCGGCTACAATCCGGCCCTCCTGGATGATCACCGCCCCGTCGTGAATCGGAGAATAGGGAAGAAAAATACTGATAATAAGTTCTTTGACCACCTGGGCATCGATCTGCACCCCGCTCTCCAGATAATCATTCAGGCCGGTTTTCCGGCCCAGGGCAATCAGGGCCCCGATGCGCTTGTTCGCCAGGGAAACACCGGCTTTTACCAGTTCTTCCACCAGAGAAGCTTCGCGGGAGCCGCCTTTCTTCCCCCAGAAGGGGTTTCGTCCGAACTGGGAGAGGGCGCGACGGATATCGTGCTGGAAAATAACAATGATGATCAGGACAATCGAGCTGAGCAGGTTATCCAGAATCCAGCTTAAAGTGATCAGTTCCAGGCGCTGGGAAATGATATAAGCTCCGACAACCACGGCGAGGCCGATCAGCATCTGGGCGGCGCGGGTCCCCCGGACCAGGAGGATCATCCGGTAAATTACGTACCAGACGATCAAGATGTCGATGACATCCCGAAGCCAATCGAAATCGCGAAAGAAATCGGACATAAACAGTAAAAGTTGAAAGGTGAAAAGTTGTGAAATTCACAACCCGGCGTTTATTATCCTAACCTCTAATCCATCCAGTTTCAATTTTTATCACTGGCTTTTCACATTTTTTATGGCGGTGACAATCCGTACGACCTTCCGGGTTTCCCGGACATCGTGCACCCGGAGAATTTCCGCTCCGTTCCAGGCGGCAATCGCCACCGCCGCCAGGGTTCCCTCGAGGCGCTCCCCCGCCGGCTCGTCCAGGATCCTGCCGATGAAAGACTTTCGGGAAGGACCAATCATCACCGGTTTGCCCAGATCCTGGAAATCCGCCAGGCGATTGATGATTTCCAGATTGTGTTCCAACGTTTTTCCGAAACCGATCCCGGGATCAACGATAATGTTTTCCGGCTTGACCCCGCTCCGCTCGGCTTTTTGAATCGCCCCGGCCAGGAACTCCTTAATTTCCTTGATCAAATCCCGGTAAACCGGATTTCCCTGCATCACCTGTGGCCGCCCGATGGTATGCATCAGCACCACCGGCGCCCCCAACTCCGCCACCACCGAAACCAGTTCCGGATCGAAGGTCAACCCGCTGATGTCGTTGACCATCTCCGCCCCAGCCGCGAGGGATGCCCGGGCGACCTGGGCCTTATAAGTATCTATCGAGATCGGGATGGATATCTTCCCGACCAGGGATTCGATCAGCGGCACCACCCGTTGAATTTCTTCTTCCGGGGAAACCACTTCCGCACCGGGACGGGTAGACTCCCCGCCGATATCAAGGATATCCGCTCCTTCATCTGCCATCCGGAGGGCCTGATCCCGGGCCTGGGACCGGTCGAAATAGCGGCCCCCATCGTAGAAAGAATCCGGGGTGACATTCAGAATTCCCATTATCCGGGGAATCCCGTTCAGTTCCAGAACCTGATTTTTAAAAATCAGATGTTTCATAGATAATTTCGGGCAAAGCCGGTGTTCCTTTTTTGATTCACCCTTCTCCGCTCACCTGTCCGACATAGCCTGGGCGAAGTCGGATAAAAAAATAGGGGCACAATCAGAGGTGCCCCTAAAGTATTGGCTTTTTAATTTCCGGCAATTAATAACTGGCAATACCTTCCCGCCCTTCGGAAAGAAAACGCTTCAAGCCGGCGGTGCCGGTTCGGTTTTCTGGTCGCCGCCGGAATCGGGGACGCTCTTTTTCCCTTGGATGATATCTTCGATCTCCGGCCCATCCAGCACCTCTTTCTTCAGGAGTGCAGCGGCCAGGCGTTCCAGGGTCTCCCGGTTGGCCTGGATAATCGATCGGGCCTTTTCATGGCTTTCCGAAACGATGCGCTTAACTTCCTGGTCAATCATCCGGGCGGTATCATCGCTGAAGTCCTTGGACTGGACGAAATCCCTTCCTAAAAAGACCATTTCATCCTTTCTCCCGTAGGCCAGGGGCCCGAGTTTTTCGCTCATCCCCCATTCGCAGACCATTTTGCGCGCGATTTCGGTGGCGCGCTCCAGGTCGTTGCCGGCCCCGGTGGTGATAGAGCCGAGCACGATTTCCTCCGCCGCCCGGCCTCCCATCAGGACCGTAATCATCGCGAGCAGGTAATCCTGGGTGTAATTATGGCGGTCGTCGATGGGAAGCTGCTGGGTTATCCCCAGGGCCATCCCCCGCGGGACGATGGTAACCTTGTGAATCGGGTCCGCCCCCGGGGTCAGCTTGGCCGCCAGGGTATGCCCCGACTCGTGATAAGCGGTCAGGCGCTTCTCTTCCTCGTTAATGATCATGGACTTTCGTTCCACGCCCATCAGAACCTTGTCCTTAGCCTCTTCAAAATCGGGCATCTTCAGGTTATCCTGGTTTTTCCGCGCCGCCAGCAGAGCCGCCTCGTTGACCAGGTTCTCGAGATCCGCTCCGGAAAAACCGGGGGTTCCCCGGCCGATGGTCTCCAGGTTGACATCATCGGCCAGAGGGGTTTTGCGCGTATGCACTTTCAAGATTCCCACCCGCCCATTCAGATCCGGCCGGTGCACCACCACGCGACGGTCAAACCGGCCCGGGCGCAATAGGGCCGGATCCAGGACATCCGGGCGATTGGTGGCCGAAATCAAAATCACCCCTTCGTTGGACTCAAACCCGTCCATCTCCACCAGGAGCTGATTCAGGGTCTGCTCCCTCTCATCGTGGCCCCCGCCCAAACCGGCGCCCCTTTGCCTCCCCACCGCGTCAATCTCGTCGATGAAAATTATGCAGGGAGCGTGCTTTTTTCCCTGGTTGAAAAGATCCCGGACCCGCGAGGCCCCCACCCCGACGAACATTTCGACGAAATCGGAGCCGGAGATGGAGAAGAACGGAACATCGGCTTCGCCGGCGATGGCGCGGGCCAGCAGGGTTTTGCCGGTGCCGGGGGAGCCGACCATGAGCACGCCCTTGGGGATGGAGCCGCCGAGTTTCTGGAATTT
>JAPLJL010000225.1 GCA_026388615.1 Pseudomonadota bacterium
CAGCGCCCGCTTCTTTCTGGCGATCAGCCCTCCCGGACGCTCCCCCGTTCCCTGCCCGATCGAGTTTGAAACCGCGGAATGGATCAACCCGAAAAAAGCCCTGGAGAGTTTCGAGGCAGGAGAAATCAAGATGATCCCCCCCACCCTTCATTGCCTGAAAAGACTGGCTCCCTTCGGGAAAATCGAGGAGCTTTTGGATTTCTTCTCCCGGGAGCCTCTTCCGGAAACCAAGTCAGGGTGAACATCCGGTAAGTTTGTGAGTTGGTAAGTTGGTGTGTTGGCAAGATTGTCATTGCGAGAAGCCCTGCGACGAAGCAATCTCGGATTAGATTAGTCATAATAAATTTAAACAGTTATCCCAAATTGATGAATAATATATTGCCCCGTCAATTAATTAATATTTTCTTCGCCGCTCTTATTATTTTATTAAGTACTATTCATTTAACCGCCGGTGAATCCTTGCCGGACAAATCCTTACAGGATAAATCCTCATCGGAAAAGCCCCGGGAAGAAAAACCCTATCTGGAAGAGATCAGACCCGCGAAAATCTGGGATGATATTTCCCATACGGTTACCTTTCCGGCGCGAATGGATCTGACCGACGGCCTGATCCTGGCCGGGGTCCTCGGCAGTACCGGGATTCTCATGAGCCAGGATGAAAACATCCGGGGTCAGGTGAAGGAAATCCCGATTAATGAAGGGATTAAAGACATCGCCAGCGTGGGAAAGTGGCTGGGTGACGGTCGTTTAATCGTTCCCTTGTTCCTTGCTTCCGGGGCGGGCGGATATCTTGTTAAAAACCAGCGCCTAGTCAGGATTTCGGTGGAAATCCTGGAAACCCTCGCCCTCGCCGGATTGACCGTGCAAATCCTCAAGGTCTCCACCGGCCGTTCCCGTCCCTATCGAAATTCCGGTTCCTGGGATTTCACCGGGCCCAGTTTCTCCGATGAAGCTTTTCATTCCTTCCCCTCCGGCCACGCGGTTACCATTAGTTCCGTGGTCGGGGTCCTGGCCGGAGAATTTGGATCCATCTGGATCGATCTGGCCGCCGGCAGTCTGATGGCGCTGACTGCCTTTCAGCGGAATTATGCCGACCAGCACTGGGCGTCGGATGTTTTTCTCGGCTCGGCGATCGGGATCGCCACCGGGTATTCCATCGCCCGGCACCGGAAGGAAAAAGCCACCTCCCGAATCCTGATTACCCCCGTAACCCTCCGTCCGTCCCAGCCCGGAATCCAATTTACATATATTTTTTAAAGGTAAGCATTAAAGGGCATAGAGCAAGGAGCAAGGGGCGCGAAGCATAGTTTTTTTGGTTTTTAAGAGACCCGGGGGGTTGGTTCTCGCGACGCAAACTCTTATGAAATCAAGCTGCGATAAACTCGAAGATAAAGTTTCTATCGATACAGGCTAGACCCTGATTGCCCCGGAGGGGCGGGTCAGCCTGCCGTGATTACGGCACAGCACCTATTGTGCGCGGAGCGAAACCAACCCCCCAAAAAGAAAATAAAGACCAACGAAAAGAGAGATTGCCACGCCCCGCCAGAGGCAGGGCTCGCAATGACGAATACTACCAGGGAAAACAAGATTCTTCGCGGAGTTTACACTGAGCAAAGCGAATGTGCTCAGAATGACATCATATTTATTCTTGGCTTTTTGGGAGCGGAGCGTGCTGGGTACTTTATCGCCCTTGCTTCTGGCTCACTGCGTCATTTTTTCCCTTCTCCACCCTCGGAAATTTATTGATTTCCACCTGTGATAGCCTTAAAATAATTTCATCATGCTAAAAAAATTAAACCTGATGTTCCTGCTCTCGGGCATATTTGTATTTCTTTGCTCTCCCCCTCTCATCCAGGCCCAGGAACAAGCCCGGAAAC
>JAPLJL010000258.1 GCA_026388615.1 Pseudomonadota bacterium
CTTGGTCAGAAACAGGAAGGGAATAGCACGGAAACGCGGATCGTTTTTGACCTCCGCGCAGAATTCGTAGCCATCCATGTTGGGAAGGTTCACCTCGGCGATGATCAGGTCGGGCTGAAAAAGTTCGATCTTTTTCAAAGCGTCCGCTCCGTCGGAAGCGATGGTAGGGATAAATCCCGCCCGACGGAAACTGATCTCGTAGAGCCGCAGGTTTTCTACTTCATTATCAACTAGAAGGACTTTATTCCTAGGCATAAGTGCTCTCTGCTAAATATATAGTATACAATATTAAGCCTAAACTTTAATTTTTTCAAAGAAATCGCTTATCTTCCCGATCGCCCCCAAAAATAAACGTGGCGCCCTACGACTAAACCCGTGGCCTTCTGCGAAGGCGGGTAACCTCCAACAGATTTTCAGCAATTCCCGAACCGATCCGGAGGATATTTTTGACCCGGATTTCACGGATAGCCACGGATCCCAAACCGGTAGAGGAAAAAATCAATTTTTACAAATATCTATTAAATCCGTGTTGATCCGTGTCCAATACAATTCCAATCCGGCTTATTTTAGTGACAACCAATCCGGAGTCCGGGGATGATCACGGTCCAGGTATTTTTTCATCCCGGAATCCAGGGCCTGAGACCTCTGCCAGGCCGTTCGCCCTTCTTCTTCCTGACCGGATTGGAAATAAAGAGACCCCAGGTAATACCACGACCAGGCCGAGTTGGGGTCCAGCCGGACGGCAGCCTCCAGCCCCGCCCGGCCCGGCTCTAATTTGCCGGAAAAAAGATTCGCCAGTCCGAAATAAAATTGCCCGGTCGGATCGTCCGGGTTTAATTCCACGGCTTCACGTCCGCGCCCCCGGGCCCGGGGCAGATCGCCCCCCAGCAAATAAAAGCCGGTCAGGCGGGGAAGGATCCTCCTTCTCTGTTCGGGAGACTTCAACAACCCCAGGGCCTGTTCCAGCTCGGAAGCCGCCTCCGGGTATTGACCCCGGCGGGCGAGGACCTGGGAAAGCAATTCCCGGGTCCCCACCTGGTGGGGCAGGATTTCCAGTGATTTCCTCAGGTCGTCAGCCACTGATTCCACCCCCCCGCCTGATTCCAGATGGATTTGGGCCCGGCGTTCCAGGCTGATGGGCAGATAGGGATAGGCGCGGAGAGCCCGGTCATATTCACGCAGGGCCTGATCCTTCTGATTCCGGATCACCGCCTCCAGGCCCCTCAGTTCGAAAGTCCCGCCGGCAACATAACGGGCATATTGCCAGAGCAGGAGGCCGCAGAAAACAACAAAAACCCAGATCATGATCCGGGAAAACAGCCCGGGTTTGAGATCATCCTCGCGGGCCTGGCCGCGGGAAAGCAACGCCGCCAGAAGCCAGAAGACCATGCCCGAGGCCGGGCTCTGCAGGACAAAACCGAAAACCGAACCGATCAATCCGGCCAGCAGTCCCCCCGCGATTCCCAGCAGCCAGAAAAACTCCTCGGCATTTTCCGCGGAACGAAATCTCCGCCAGAGAAAATATCCGACCGAAAACAAAAGCCAGAAAAGTCCGAGCGCGCCCGGCAGGCCTCTTTCCGCCAAAACCTGCAGATAATAGTTATGGGCTTTTTGGGTGGCCAGTCCTGCGGAAACCGCCATGTTTTCAAGATCCCGGTTCCAAACCGTCGGGACTGAATTTTCCAGTCCGCCGATCCCTACCCCGCGAACCGGGTGTTTTTGAAACAGCTTCAGGCAGGATTCCCAAAGATTCAGCCGGTAAGCGATACTGGCTTCCTGGAAATGCGAAACTGAGCCGATTCGGGAAACCACCGCGGCGCCCGGCCGGGTGAAAATCATGATCAGCAAAATGCCGGAGATAATCGCCAGGGTTCCCCACACCCGGGAATCAGACCATTTCCAGGAAATTTTTCCAGAGATGACTTTGGACAGGAAAAAAACCGCACAGATCGAAAAAGATAGTCCCAGGGCCACCCAGGCAGTCCGGTTCTGGGAAAAAATCACGTATATCACAATCAGAAAAGTCACGAGCAAAGCCGGAATTTTTTTTCTGTTCCCCAGGAACAAACCCCAAAAAGCCAACGGGGCGATTACCGTCAGGTAATCCGAGGCATAATTGGAAAGGCCAAAGAGGCTGGCCAGGTCCTCCCGACCGTATCGATCCAGGGGCACGGGTAAAACCCCGGACCATTGCAGAATCCCGATTCCGGCCACGATTCCCGCCGGGATGATCGCCAGGAAAGCCGCCCTGCCCCCGGCATCCCTCTCCGCCAGTGCCCGCCCGGCGACCAAATAGAACCCCAGGAAGGCGAACTCCAGGGAACAGGCCTCCAGCCCTTGCCTCCAGTGGGAAGTGCCCAGGATTGAAACTAAACCGGTCAGCGTGAAAAAAATGAAAGGTGAAATCCTCAAGTCATCCGCGCGCCGGAAAGCCGGTCCTTTTAACGCGAAAACCAAACAGCAGAGAAGGACCAGGAACAGCAGGATCAGTCCTTTGATGGAATTGTAGGCGGGGTGAAAAAAGGCCAGAGGAACGATAAAAAGCGCGGTATAAACCAGGATTTTTATGGTCTTTAAAGGTCCCACCTGTGGCTGGCAATTAGATACCATATATTGTGCTGGCCCTATCCGCTTATACTCTTAATTGTATTTTCCCCCTTTACAACCTGTCTTATATTATATATTATAATATAAGCAAATCACATTATGGAGGGCCAGGATGGAAAAATCCCTTAATCACGAAGAAAAACCGACCCAGTACAACGCAGATTCTATCAAGGTATTGGAAGGTTTAGAAGCGGTCCGGAAAAGGCCCGCGATGTACATCGGTTCCACCGGCCCGGCCGGGCTTCATCATCTGGTTTATGAAGCGGTTGATAATTCGATTGACGAGGTCCTGGCCGGCTTCTGTGACCGGATCCGAGTTGTTATTCATCTGGACGGTTCGGTCACGGTTGAAGACAACGGCCGGGGCATCCCGGTGGATATGCATAAGGAGGCCGGTATCCCGGCGGCGGAACTGGTCATGACCACCCTCCACTCCGGGGGCAAGTTTGACAACGAATCCTACGCCGTCTCCGGGGGCCTGCACGGGGTGGGCATCTCCGTGACCAACGCCCTCTCCGAACGGCTGGAGCTCGAAATCCGCCGGGACGGGAAAATCTATACCCAGTCCTACGAGCGCGGCAAGCCGATCACCCCGTTTAAATTACTCGGAGAAGGTAAGAAAATCGGGACCAAAATCCGGTTCAAACCCGACCCCGAGATCTTCGAATCCTGCGAATTTTCCTTTGAGACCCTTTCCCAGCGTCTGCGCGAGCTTTCCTTCCTGAATGCGGGGGTGAAAATAACCATCGAGGATGAGCGGAGCGGGAAAAACCACGAATTTCAATTCAAGGGCGGCATCTCTGCGTTCGTGGCGGAGCTGAGCAAGAATAAAAACGTGATTCATCCCAAGCCGATCTTCCTGGAAGGCGAAAAAGACAAGGTCGTGGTCGAATGCGCCCTCCAGTATAACGACGGCTACTCGGAAAGCATCTTTTCCTACGCCAATAACATCAATACCATCGACGGCGGGTTTCACCTGATCGGCTTCAAGGCCGCCCTGACCCGGAGCCTGAACAATTACGGTCAAGCCAACAACCTCTTTAAAAATTTGAAGGAAACCCCTTCCGGGGATGACGCCCGGGAAGGTATGACCGCCGTGATCAGCGTCAAGCTTCCCAATCCCCAGTTCGAGGGGCAAACTAAGGCCAAGCTCGGAAACAGCGAAGTGAAGGGCATCGTGGAAACCGTGGTCAACGACAAGCTGGCCTATTTCCTCGAAGAAAATCCCCCGATCGCCCGCAAGATCATCGAAAAGATTTCCGAAGCGGCCCGCGCCCGGATGGCGGCCCGGAGTGCCCGGGACCTGGCCCGCCGGAAAAGCGTCCTGGACGGTGCCTCCCTCCCGGGCAAGCTCGCGGATTGCCAGGAACGTGACCCCCATCTCTCCGAGATCTTCCTGGTCGAGGGCGATTCTGCCGGCGGCTCGGCCAAGCAGGGACGGGATCGGAAGAACCAGGCCATCCTCCCCCTCCGGGGCAAGATCCTGAATGTGGAGAAGGCGCGTTTCGACAAAATGATTTCCTCCCAGGAGATCCAGAACCTGATCACCGCCCTCGGCACCGGGATCGGCAAAGATGACTTCGATGTCGAGAAAACCCGCTATCATAAAATTATTATCATGACCGACGCCGACGTGGACGGCGCCCATATCCGCACCCTTCTCCTCACCTTCTTTTACCGCCAGATGCCCCAGGTCATCGAGCGGGGATACCTCTGGATCGCCCAGCCACCCCTGTTCAAAATCAAAAAAGGTAAAACCGAGCGCTACCTGAAAAATGAGGCCGCGCTCGAGGATTACCTGCTGGAGATTGGAACTGGCAACATTTCCCTGGAGGTAAACGGCAGTCCCATCCGGGGCAAGGCCCTGATCCAGTTCGTCAAGCGCGTTCTCCATTACAACCGGGTTCTGATGGTGATTGAGAAGCAGGGCCTCTGCCGGGAAGTGATCGAGATCCTGGCCGGACTGCCCAAATTCCAGGAAGAGCTTTTACAGAAAGGCCAGGAGAAAGAACTGCAGGGCGTGATGAAAACCTTGAACTCGGAAATCGAAAAAATGTGCCTGCCCGTCCTGCCGATCAATCTCTCGCTCAAGGATGATCCCGACTATAACAACTCCAATATCCTGGTCTGCTCCTCCCGGCGGAACGGCAATCGCCTCCATACCGAGATCGGCATGGACCTCGTCCGCAGTCCGGAGTTCCGGGAATTAAAAAAGCTGAAAAAAGATTTCCAATCAGCCGCCGGTTCCCCCCCCTACCGGTTGCGACACGAGGATGAGGAAGTGGCGGTCGAGCACCTTCCCGAGATCGCCGAGTTCGTCTTCGCCGCCGGCAAAAAGGGGCAGGAAGTTCAGCGTTACAAAGGCCTGGGAGAAATGAATCCCGAGCAGCTCTGGGATACCACCATGGATCCCAAGCACCGGACCCTCCTCCAAGTCAAGGTGGAGGACGCGGTGGAAGCCGACACTCTCTTTTCTATCCTGATGGGAGACAAGGTGGAACCCCGCCGGGAATTCATCGAAACCTACGCCCTCGACGTCAAAAATCTGGATATTTAAAAACGCTGGGAATTTACTTTTTTTCGTAGGGGAGGGCCTTGAGCCCTCCCTATATTTTTCAGCCCCTCCCTGGCCGACCCGAGAGGTCGTCTCGGGCAGGCCGCGGGCTCCTTTTTTTGGGCGGGGACCAGCCCCGCCCCTACATAAATCAAAAAAAGGAATTCCTACTGTAGGGCCCGGTCCCCGACCGGGCCAATCATTGTGCGTTCGGCCTGCCCGAGCTGACGCTCGGCTAGCCCGCCTTGCCCGAGCGGTCGGCCAGGGGGAATAGGCCGACCGGTAATCCCCCCTGGATATTCAAAAACGCTAAGACGCCGGTTTTCTGTAGTTGCCCGATTCATCGGGCGAATTCTCACCCGCGTCAGGGATTTTAATTCGTCATTCCTGGTTATCTTGCCAGGGGTTGCCTTATTCCGTCATTCCGCACTTGATGCGGCCTGCCCGAAACGACCTCTCGGGTCGGTCAGGGAATCCAGCCTTCTTCTTTTCGTCATTCCCATCCTTCGACGAAGTTTACACTGAGCGGAGCGAATGTGCTCAGGATAAACTCGAGCGGGAATTCAGATTCTTTCCTTCATAATTATCCAAACAAACCATGTTTTTCTGATCCCGCTTTTGGCGGGAGAAGAATCTAGGGGGCCCCTCTCCCCTAAAACTGTCCGAGAGACCGAAGCGGAAGGATTTTTCGCTATGCCTGTTCGTAGGCTTTTAAGAAGTCATCGCGGGAAATGGCGGCCTGCGTGCAGATTGTTCTCAAGGTTGAGCCTTTAATCCGGGGATGATTTGGCATCGTCAAAGGTGTTTTTGTGCCGTCAGGATTTTCCCGGATCATCGCAATATGCTCATGTTCCCGCACCAAGCGAAATCCAAGAATTTCGAGTGTTTTTATGACTTTGGTTTGGGGGGCGTCAACGGGAAATTTGGACATCAAAAGGCTACTCCCGCTTCAACCATAAAGGCTTCCAGCACGGGCGAATCGCCCTCTAGCGCCTCCTGGCCGAAAGTCTCAAGATGGAAACGAATGGCGGACTTCACATCGGCGAGTGCTTCCTCATAAGTGTCTCCTTCGCCGACGACGATTCCCTTGAGACCAAGCGGGTAAGCCACATAACCTTCCGGATGCTTTTCAACAATTATTTTAAACTGCTTCACCGATCTATTCTCCTCGTATGCACTAATAATACCTAAAATCCTTCGTATAGGCAAAAACTCCTTGCTTCTTCTCCTGGTTCTCGGCAATCTTTTCTAACATTTCTGACCCGATTTTCCCCTCATTAAAACCCCTCTCCCCTGCGTGGGAGAGGGCGAGGGTGAGGGGGCCATTGTTTTGAGGAAGCCGGGGGGAGATATTCTTCGTCATTCCCGTCCCGTTAGAGGCGAGACAAACTCCATCGGGAATCCAGTCTTATTCAATTCGTCATTCCGGCGACTTGTCCCGAGAACAATCGAGGGAAAGCCAGAATCCAGTTTCCTTTGGTTTTTATTTAGAAGGAATCCAGGTAGCCGCGGCCTTTTCGATCAGATCCCGAGGCATTATGGTCGAGGGAAGGCTGCGATACTTTCATTCCGTTTTCTCTATAAGGGCAATCCGCAATCTTAATTTTCTTTGAGGGGTCGGGGCCTGCGGCCCGGAGGGGAGATTTTCACTCAATCGATATTGCCAGAGGGCTAATGCAGTTTATCTAAACAGCATTTTTTATACTTCTTCCCGCTTCCGCACGGGCAAGGATCGTTCCGGCCGATCCTTAACTTTCCGACCATTTCGTGTCCTTCCTCTTTATCCTCTTCTTCCCATCTCCGTCGGCGTTTTTCGATTTCTTCCTCGCGATAGAAATCCAGCCAGTCCCGGTTATAACCATCAATCCTTCCTTCCTCCAGAAACCTATCCACGTCCTTCATATAGCAATAAAGTAAATATCGCGGATCATGCTCCTTGATTCGTTCTTCCTCTCCGGCAAACTGGAGAATTTCCTTCCGGTATTCCGTTTTCTTGAAATCGAGGAGGACGCTCTCGGCTTCCCGACGGACATCCATGCTTTCGTAATCGTCGGAAAGGATTCCGGCGACGAGACTGAATGCCTCCCGGGCCAGACGTTGGTTTTTCATCGCCGCCCCCGCCATTCCTCTAAGGGCGATGGCTCTTACCGTCCAATCGTTGCTCGGATCATCCGCGACCTTCCCGAGCGGCAAAACGGCCGCGCGGCCGATCCGGGTAAAGATCGCCGGCAGGGCTTCGAGAATCCAATCGTTGTCGTAAGCGGCAGAGTATCGAAGAGCGGCGATGAGCGGCACGACCGCCTCTTCTCCTCCGATTGCCCCTATAATGAATGCCGCGTGGACAGGGGCCCAAAACTCCGGCAAATCGCTCAGGTAATTACTTTTCTCGAAGATTATTTCCTCCAGAAGACCGCCCACCCGTTTTCCCCGGCGGACGAATTCGTCCACGGCTTCCCGGGGGAGAAAATCCTCCTGGGTGAAAAGAAGAGCAACCAGTTCGATATCCGACATTTTTTCATGGCGGAGTTCCGGCTTGGCCAGGACCGGGGCGAGCCTGCCCAGCCATTCCAGCGCCCCCGGGGTTTTTCGCCAGCTTCTTAAGTTACCGAAGACATACGCTTCAGCTTCGTTGGTCCTTCCCGGGCTGATCAAATCCGGCAGTTTTTCCGGCAGTTCCTTCAATCCGAGCAGGTAGACGGGAATAAACGGGTTCCGTTCGGCGGCTTTTTCGAGAAGCTTCTGGGCCTTTTCGCTTTCGCCTTCCCGGCGGAAGGCGAGCAAGGCTCGGGCGTAAAACCACTCGACAGAACCATCACCCTTATACTGTTGGAGAAGCCGTTCGAGTTCGGCATCCCGGCCGAGCTCCAGAAGGCAGGCCGAGAGGACGTAACGGACCCCCTGGTTGTCGCTGGAATTGAGCTTGAGCATCTCGCGGTAGTGCTGGACCGCCTCATCTTTTGCTCCCACTGCAAATAGGCACTGGGCCAGACCGAGCCGGGCCCGCAGGTAAGGCCGGGTTTCGATTATCCCCCAAAAATGCCCCGCCTGTTTTTTAAAAATTTCCTCCCCCAGGGCCCGCTTGCCGGCTTCCACCCCCTGGCGATACCAGGGCAAGGCCTCCTCCGCGTTTCGGGCGGTTTCCTCCGCCAAAAGCACGTAAGCATCGGCGCAATCGGCCGATGTTTCCAGGGCTTTCCGGGCCAGCTCGGCCCGCTGGTTCCCGGACGCGGCGAAGGCTTCAAACATGATTGCCTGGGCCTGTTCCAGGGGGGTATGGGGAACGAACTCCGGAGGCTTTCCCTCTGAAATGGTTTTTTGGAGAAATTCGTTCGCCTCTTTCATATTTTTAAACTCTTTGTTTTCCAGAAGCTGGTGCAGGGCGTACGAGGATTGCTCCATCAGCCGCTGGTCCGGCAACTTCGGGTCCCCTCCCCGCTTGGAATGTTGGTTTTTCTTGTTATCGTCCACTAGCTGATTCCTTTTTTTCTTGACTTCCCCGCGGTCTCTGCCGCAAGGTAGTCAATTTGTCAGTTATCCCCCAAAATGATTCGATCGAGTGGAAGGAAAAATCCGAAATGTGGATATTCCCGGAATTTGCTTCTAAGAATTTTTTACATATTTCTCGCTTTTTTGTGCCAGGAGTATTTCGAGAAAAATATTGGTATCGACTAGAAACATTATCTCCATTCCAGGTACTTATGTTGGAGCTCCACCGAGGTGAATTCCTTCTTCAGGTCGGATAATCCGCCTTCCCAATCGAACTTGAATTATTTAGATTTTGGCTTTTGATTTTTATGCTTTTTCAGCAAAGAATCAATATAATTTAGTACTTGGATTTTTAGGGTTTCAGGCAATTCTTGAAATTTTGCCTCAATTTCTTTCCGCTGCATTTTCGGCCTCCTGATTTTGCCTGATTAACCGAGCTTATTTTATCAGATTGGTTCAATATTCCAAAGCATTCTTATTAAATCGTTAACCCCTCATCATCCCTGTTGATTCGGGCAGGTGGCCGTCTGCGGCTGGGGCTGACTTACCTTCCCCGAATGCCAAGGTAAAGACCTGGCCTTGGTTTTCCTAGGTTTTCTGTAGGCAGGGGTGAGAGGGAAAATTCTTGACATGTCGTGATACCGTATATAGTATTAAATAATGCCTAGAGAGAAAGTGAGAATTGTCCTGGATACGAATGTGCTTTACTCCGGGCTTTACTCTTCGAAGGGCGCTTCTTTCCTGGTATTAAAAGCGATTGAGGAAGGAAAGATCGGAATGGTTATCTCCACCACCCTGTTGTTTGAATACGAGGATGTCCTGAAAAGGAATCAGGCGGTCTTAGGTCTGTCTGATCAAGAAATCGAGTCCATCCTGAATTATTTTTGCCTGAAGGGTGAACACCACAAAATATATTTTTTATGGCGCCCATATCTGGCCGATCCCAAGGAT
>JAPLJL010000121.1 GCA_026388615.1 Pseudomonadota bacterium
GGTCGTGACGAAAATAGAGCAAGAATCAGCGGCGAAGAGCAAGTAGAGAGCAGCGAGCAGATCGGATTTTAAAGTGATGGAACAGAAGATCAGGATTAAATTAAAGGCGTTTGACTTCCGACTTTTGGATACATCCGCCGGGGAAATTGTCGAAGCGGCCCGCAGGACCGGAGCCAAAATATCCGGGCCGGTTCCGCTTCCCACCAAGATCCAGCGTTTTACCGTGCTCCGCTCGCCGCACGTGGATAAGAAATCCCGGGAGCAGTTTGAGCAGAGAACCCATTACCGGCTCCTGGATATTTACGAGCCCACCCAGAACACGATCGACGCTTTAATGAAGCTGGATCTTCCGGCCGGGGTGGACGTAGAGATCAAACAGGACAAGAAAAAAGAGTAGGTCATGGCCAAGGGTTTAATCGGAAAAAAATTAGGATGCACCCAGCTATTCAAGCCGGATGGCGGAATCATCCCGGTGACGGTGATCCAGGCCGGTCCCTGCCGGGTGACCGCCAAGCGGACCCGGGAAAAGGAAGGCTACGATGCCATCCAGCTTGGGTTTGAGGTCAAAAAGCCCGTGCGGGTGCAAAAAGATGGCGTCCGCCGATATAGCTTGCCGGAACAGGGCGAGGCCAAGAAAAGCGGAGGCGTCGTCTTCCGGCGTAAAAAAGAATTCAAAGTCGAGGATCCGGGAGCTTACCAGGTGGGCCAGGATCTCTCGGTAGCGATTTTTGCCGAAGGGGACCGGGTCAAGGTGACTGGTCGGAGCATCGGCAAGGGATTCCAGGGGGTGATTAAAAGGTATCATCACCACGGGGGTCCGGAAAGTCATGGTTCGATGTTTAACCGGGCCCCGGGTTCCATCGGGTGTTCCGCTTATCCTTCCCGGGTAATAAAAGGCCGGGGTCTGCCCGGGCATATGGGAAATCGGCAGGTCACGACCAGGAATCTGGTGGTGATCAAGATCCGTCCCGAGGAAAACCTGCTCCTGATCAAAGGAGCGGTTCCCGGTCCCCGGAGCGGATTTGTCTGGATTGAAAAACTGGAGCAGGGAAATTGATTTCCGTTGAATTTTACGATTCGCAGAAAAAGCCGGCCGGGAAAGTGGAACTGCCCGAGAAGGTCTTCGGGAGTCCTGTCCGCCCCCACCTCTATCAGGAGGTGATCAAGTGGCAGCTGGCGCGCCGGCGTCAGGGCACCGCGGCCACCAAGACCCGTTCCTTTGTCAGAGGGGGCGGGAAAAAGCCGTGGCGTCAGAAGGGCACCGGCCGGGCCCGTTCGGGAGCGTCTCGCTCCCCCATCTGGAGAGGCGGCGGAATCATTTTCGGCCCGCATCCCCGGGATTACGATTACAACCTGCCCCACAAGGTTAAAAAAGCGGCCCTGCGCTCGGCCCTGTCCGAGAAGCTGGCCGAGAACAAGCTCTTGATTCTTTCCGGGCTCGAGTTGCCGGAAATCAAAACCAAGGAGTTCCTGAAAATCATGGCCGGGTTGGGAGTAGACAAGGCCCTGATCCTGATCGATGCGGAAAATCCCAAGCTGAAGCTGTCGGCGCGGAACGTGAAAAAGTTTAAGGTGATGCCGGTCGCCGGCTTGAATCTTTTTGATATTTTGCATTTTGATCATCTGATCCTGACCCGGGGGGTGCTCCCGGAATTGGAAAGGATTTTAAACTAATGCAGGTTGATCAGTATTCCTACATCCGGGGACCGTTGGTCACGGAAAAGTCCACCGCGGGCAAGGACAATTTAAACCAGGTGGTTTTCGTCGTTGATCTGCGCGCGAACAAGATCCAGATCAAGCAGGCGGTAGAAAAGATTTTCAAGGTCAAGGTTCTGAAGGTGAGAACCCAACGGGTAGCCGGCAAGGTCCGCCGCATGGGGCGGAGTTCCGGAGAGCGACCGGACTGGAAAAAGGCGTTCGTCACTCTCAGGGCCGGGGACCGGATTGAATTTTTCGAGGGGGTATAAGGCGTGACGCTAAAAAGTTATCGTCCCACTTCTCCGGGGATAAGATTCCAGACGACCTCGGATTTTTCCGAGCTGTCAAAGGTGGAACCGCAGAAATCCCTGCTCGTCTCTTTACAGAAACGGGGGGGAAGAAACGCCCTGGGAAGAATTACCTGCCGGCATAAAGGGGGCGGAAGCCGGCGGATGTATCGGATTATCGATTTCCGGCGGGAAAAGGTGGATATCCCCGCCCGGGTGGAAACGATTGAGTATGATCCCAACCGCTCTACCTGGATCGCCAAGGTTTGCTACCGGGACGGGGAGAAGCGTTACATCCTCGCTCCGCTCGGGATGAAAGTGGGCGATACGGTGGTATCCGGGGACAATGTCGAAATCGGCCCGGGAAACACCCTGCCTCTCCGCCTGATTCCCATGGGGAGTCTGATTCATAATATCGAGCTCAAGCCCGGCAAGGGCGGACAGCTCGTGCGGGGGGCCGGAGGGGTGGCCATGCTGATGGGCGGCCAGGGAAATTATTTTCAGGTCAAGCTTCCCTCGGGGGAAACGCGCCTGATTTTTAAAAATTGCCGGGCGACGATCGGGCAGCTCTCCAATCTCGATCATCAGAACATCTCCATCGGCAAGGCCGGGAGAAAACGAAAAATGGGGGTCCGACCGACCGTCCGGGGGGTGGCGATGAATCCAGTCGATCACCCGCATGGAGGCGGAGAGGGGAAGGCCCCGCAGGGAAATCCCCATCCCGTCAGCCCCTGGGGACAGTTAGCCAAGGGGTATAAGACCCGGAAAAAGAAACCGTCGGATAAGTTTATCGTCAAACACCGAAGTAAGCGCGGCTAAAGGGAAGGAACCAGATTTTTCCGGAACGAAACCGGGAACTAAGGTAAACCAACATGCCAAGATCGCTGAAAAAAGGCCCCTACGTGGAGCCGAGCTTGATGAGGAAGGTATTGAAGGTCAAGGAGTCGGGCGAGAAGCAGCCGATCAAAACCTGGTCCCGCCGCTCCATGATCATTCCCGACTTTGTGGGGATGACCTTCGCGGTGCATAACGGAAGAAAGTTCATGCCGATTTACGTCACCGAAGGGATGGTCGGGCACAAAGTCGGTGAATTCGTCCCGACCCGGACCTTCATCCAGCATTCGGGTGATCGGAAGGCCAAAGAGAAAGCCGCAGGTAAGACCCCAGCATGAAGATCTCCGCTTCGGTAAGTTACATCCGGATTTCCCCGCGCAAGGTGCGCCTGATCGCAAACGTGGTCCGGGGCAAGCCGGTCCAGGAAGCTATCGACATCCTGGGCTTCACCCGGAAAACCGGCGCCCGGGAAGTGAAAAAGCTGCTGCAATCGGCAGTGGCCAACGGGGAACAGCGGGGGGGGTTGAAGAACGAGGCCCTGATTGTCAAATCAATCATGGTGGGCCCGGGCCCGACGCTGAAAAGATTCCGGTCCCGTTCGATGGGGCGGGCCAATATGATTAAAAAACGGACCAGCCATATCAAGGTGGAGTTAACCGACAGCCGGGAGGTTTAAAGTTGGGACAGAAGACTCATCCAGGTGGTTTTCGTCTGGGCATAACCCGGACTTGGGATTCCCGCTGGTATTCCGACAAGGATTTTGCCCGGCTCCTGCATGAAGACCTGAAGATTCGGAAATACGTCAAGGAGCGGCTTTATCACGCCGGAATCTCGCGGATAGAAATCGAGCGGGCTTCCCAGAAAGTAAAAGTCAAGATCTGCACCGCGCGGCCGGGGATCGTGATCGGAAAACGCGGCTCGGAAGTGGATAAGCTCCGGGAAGATCTCCAGCAGTTCACCGGGGACGAGATCCATATCGATATTTCCGAAGTCCGCAAGCCGGAGATGGATGCCCAGCTGGTGGCGGAGAGCGTGGCGGCCCAGATCGTGCGCCGGGTTTATTTCCGGCGGGCCATGAAAAAATCGGTGACCTCGGCCATGCGGCTGGGCGCCAAGGGCGTTAAGATCATGTGCGCCGGCCGGCTGGGTGGGTCGGAGATCGCCCGGAGCGAGTGGTACCGGGAGGGTCGGGTTCCGCTTCACACCCTGAGGGCGGATATAGATTACGGGACCGCCGAGGCCCATACCACCTATGGTCTCATCGGCGTGAAGGTCTGGGTTTTCAAAGGCGAAGTTTGGCTGAAGGAAAAGCTGGAAACGGAAGGATAAGATGCTTCAGCCCAAAAAGGTTAAATATCGTAAACGGCAAAAAGGCAGAGTCCGGGGGCGGGCGACCCGCGCCAACTGGCTGGATTTCGGCAAGTACGGGTTGCAGATGATGGCCCGGGGCTGGCTGACCGCCCGGGAGATTGAAGCGGCCCGGGTGGCGATGACCAGGTTTGTCAAAAGGGGAGGCAAAATCTGGATCCGGGTTTTCCCGGACAAGCCGATCACCAAGAAGCCGGCGGAGACCCGGATGGGGAAAGGCAAAGGAACTCCCGAGGTCTGGGTGGCGGTGGTCAAACCCGGCCAGGTCATCTTTGAGATGGACGGGGTTCCCATCGAGATCGCCAAAGAGGCTTTTCGTCTGGCCGCACACAAATTATCCCTCGCCACCCATTTTATCGAGAGGTAGGTTTTAATTTATGAAGGCCCGGGAATTACGCGAACTTTCCTCAGACGAATTGACGGTCAAGGGACGGGATCTGCGGGAAGAACTCTTCAATTTGAGGTTTCAGCATTCAATCGGGCAGCTGGAAAAAACGAACCGAATTGAAGAAGTACGCCGGGATATCGCGCGGATTCTGGCGATCATCAGGGAACGAGAACTTTCGCATCCGGAGGATAAGATTGGAAAAAAGGGGAATTAGGAAAAAGCTGGTCGGACACGTCTTGAGCGATCGGATGACCCAGACCGTCACGGTCCAGGTCGAGCGCAGGGAAAAGCATCCCTTTTATCACAAGGTGATCACCCGGCGGAAGAAATACATGGCTCATAATCCGGAGAATCAGGCCCGGAGCGGCGATCAGGTTCTGCTCGAGGAAACCCGGCCCCAGTCCCGGAATATACGCTGGCAGGTGAAGAAGATCCTGAAGAAGGCGACCGTGGAACTGATCAAGCCGGATAAAATCGAGGAAAAACTGGAGGGGACGGAATGATCCAGCTACGGACGCGCCTGGAGGTGGCGGATAATTCGGGGGCGCGTAAGGTTTATTGCATCAAGGTTCTGGGAGGTTCCCGGCGCCGGTATGCTTCCCTGGGAGACCTGATTGTGGTCGCGGTCAGGGAAGCCATTCCCGATGGCAAGGTCAAAAAGGGCGATGTGATGCGGGCGGTGATCGTGCGGATACGCAAAAACACAGCCCGCGCTGATGGTTCTTATATCCGTTTTGACGAGAACGCTGCGGTTTTGCTGACCCCGACGGGAGATCCGGTCGGGACCCGGATCTTCGGACCGGTAGCCCGGGAATTGCGGATGAAAAAATTCATGAAAATCATCTCCCTGGCTCCCGAGGTGGTGTGAAAGGGAAGTTGAGAAAATGACGATTCGCAAAGATGATCAAGTAATGGTAATTGCCGGGAAAGAGCGCGGCAAGCAAGGCAAGGTTCTCAAGGTCATCCCCGAAAAGGGCCGGGCCCTGGTGGAGAAACTGAACGTATCCAAACGCCACGTGAAACCGAGCCGGCAACACCCGCACGGGGGAATTGTCGATAAGGAAACCACCATTGCGGTTTCCAACCTGATGTTGGTCTGCCCCAGCTGCAACCAGCCGATCCGGGGCCGGAAACGGTTTTTGGAAGACGGCCGGAAGGCCAGGTGCTGCTCTAAATGCGATGAACTTCTCGACCGTTAGGACTAATCATGGCCAAATCAAAAGAAAATAAAGAAAAAGAAGCGGCGCAGCTGAAGACGGGCGAAAAACCGGATGCCACCCCCAAGGGGGGGGACTCCGCGGCCGTCAATAAGAAAGTGGCCAAATCAAAAGAAAATAAGAAAAAAGAAGCGGCGCAGTTGAGGACGGACGAAAAACCGGATGCCGCTCCCCAGGAGAAGGACTCCCCGGCCGAGCCGGTCAAGCCGGCCCGGTTAAAAGAAAATTTTAAAAAAGAAGTGGTGCCGCAGTTAATGAAGGATTTCGGGTTGAAAAACCCGATGGCGGTTCCGCACCTGGTCAAGATTTCCCTGAACATCGGCATGGGGGAGGCCACCCAGGACGCCAAGGTGCTGGATTCCGCGGTGACCGAGCTGACCGCCATCAGCGGACAGAAGGCGGTCATCACCCGCGCCAAAAAATCCATCGCGAATTTCAAGCTCCGCAAAGGGATCGCGATCGGCTGCCGGGTTACGCTCCGCGGCCAACGCATGTATGAGTTTTTTGACCGCCTGGTAAATGTGGCCCTGCCCCGGGTCCGGGACTTCCGGGGCCTTTCGGCCAAGTCTTTTGACGGCCGGGGCAGCTACACTTTCGGACTCAAGGAGCATATCATCTTCCCCGAGATCAATTACGACAAGGTGGAAAAAATCAAGGGGATGAACATCACGATTGTGACCTCGGCGAAAAACGATGAAATGGCGCTGGCCCTGTTAACCCAGATGGGGATGCCGATCAAAAAGTAACGAAAAGTTATTGGGGCAACGGAGGTAAGGGTGGCGAAGAAGTGTTTGAGATTAAAGGCGAATAAGAAACCGAAATTTGCCGTCCGGAAATATAACCGCTGCCCTATCTGTGGCCGGTCGCGGGGTTATATCCGGGCGTTCACAATGTGCCGAATCTGTTTCCGGAAACTTGCCCTGGATGGAAAAATCCCCGGGGTGGTGAAGGCGAGCTGGTAAGCGCAGGCGATATTATTCAGAAGGGAAGCAAACTATGGTAATGACAGATCCGATCTCGGACTTGATCACGCGGATTCGCAACGGTTACCGCGCCCGGAAGGAAGCGATTGAGCTTCCCGGCTCGAAAGTCAAGACCGAAATCGTCCGGGTACTTAAGGAGGAAGGCTTTGTTTCCGATTTTGAGGTAAAAGCGGATAAATTTCCGGTGCTTCGGGTCTATCTCCTCTATCGGCAGGGAAAAAAGGCTGCGGTGGAAGGCATCCGGCGGGTGAGCAAGCCGGGCGGTCGCCGCTATGTCGCTCAGGACGAGATTCCCCGGGTCATGAACGGCCTGGGGATCGCCGTGATTTCCACTTCCAAGGGGGTGTTTTCGGATCAGGAAGCCCGCAAACAGAAGTTAGGTGGGGAATTACTTCTGGAGGTCTGGTAGAAATATTATGTCGCGCATCGGTAAAAAACTAATTCCAATCCCTCCCGGGGTTGAGGTCAAAGTCCAGGGCAACGCGGTGGAAGTCAAGGGACCCCTGGGGAAACTGAAACAGGAATTCCCGGCGGATTTCCCGGTGACGGTCGCCGACGGGAAGGTGGAGGTCAAAAGGACCAGCGAAGAACGGCAGGCCCGGGCCAGTCACGGCTTGATCCGAGCCCTGATCAACAACATGGTGACCGGGGTCAGCAAGGGTTTTGAGCGGCGCCTGCAGGTGATGGGCGTGGGCTACCGGGGCAGCGTGGAAGGTAAGGCCCTGAAGTTTCTCGTGGGGTATTCCCACCCGGTCGAGTATAAATTGCCGGAGGGGATCGAGGCCAAGATTGAAAAGAACACCCTGGTGATTTTGACCGGGATGGATCGACAGGTACTGGGGCAGGTGGCCGCGGAGATCCGGTCCATTCGACCCCCGAGCGCCTATAAAGAATTGGGAATCCGTTACCTGGAAGAAAAAATCAAACTCAAACCTGGTAAAACCGGTGCCACCGGCGCAACCGGGGGAGGAGCCCCGGCGCATTAGGAATCCGGGGGTTTATCAAAACCGAGGGTTATTTTTAAAATGGAAGGAATTTTCGCAAAAAAGATTCACCTCACTCGCCGGAGAAAGCGAGTGCACAAAAAAGTGCGCGGAACTTCGGAACGACCGCGGCTTTCGGTTTCTCGCAGTCTGAATTCGATCCAGGCCCAATTGGTTGATGATGTGGCCAGTCGGACCATGGTGGGGGTCTCGTCTCTCCACCCGGAGATCCGGGGCAAATCGAAAAGGGGGGGGAATCTCGCCGCCGCTCAGGCGGTCGGGATGCTCCTGGCGAAAAAGGCCAAGGAGGCCGGGATCGAGAAAGTGGTTTTTGACCGTGGCCGGTTCCGCTATCACGGCGGGATCAAGCTGCTGGCGGATAAAGCAAGAGAGGCAGGATTGGTATTTTAA
>JAPLJL010000321.1 GCA_026388615.1 Pseudomonadota bacterium
CATCGCTACAACCGACCCGGTGGCCTGCGACGTCTTCGGACTTTCGCTCCTGAAATACCTGGGGACCGAGGCCCGGATCCAGGACGTGAGCGTCTGGGAACAGGTCCAGATCCTCCGGGCGGTCGAGCTCGGCCTGGGGGCGGGCGACGCTTCGCAGATCAAGATCCTCTCCGACGGCATCGCTGAGATTGATTCGATCAGGGAAATCCTCAATAAAATGACGATTGACGATTGACGATTGTCGAGTGAAAACCAAGTCTCGGGTTTCGAGTTTCTGGTTTCGAGTTAATATAGGCAGATAGTTTTTTTGTCATTGCGAGCCCTTCGACAGACTCAGGGCGAAGCAATCTCGTTGTTAAAAATAACCTGAGAGCTGGCCGCTAAAAGCTGACAGCTTCCTAGCTTTTCAAAGGAGTTAAAGTGAAAGACAGGCTTTTAAACGCACTCAAAAAAAGCGCCGCCGATTACACCGAGGTGCGGTTCGAGATCAACGATACCAACGCTGTCACCTTCCGGGGCCAGGAGATTGACAGCGTTTCCTCCAGCAAGCTTTCCGGCGGGATCGTCCGGGCCTGCACCCGGGGCGGGTGGGGGATGGCCGTCTTCGATTCCCTGGACGACCTGGAAAACGGGGTCCGGGAGGCCGCCGAGGGCGCGGCCCTGGTCGGGCGGGAAAAAACCGAGCTCGCGGAAAGCGCCGGGCCCGCCGCCGCGGAGGTCCCCGCCCGGCTGGAGCGGGATTTCCGGGGGGTGAGCCTGGACGACAAGATCAAGCTCCTTTCCGGTTACAACACGATCCTGTTAAAAACCGACAAGTCGATCGCCACCACCCAGGCCACCTACAGCGATTCGTTCCGGACCGTGCATTTCGCCTCTTCGCGGGGAAATTATTTCCGGGAAGAAAGGCCCCGGGTGATCCTGGCCCTTTCCGCGGTCGCCCGGGATGGGGCGCTGGTCCAGCGGGCCTACGACGCGGTTTCCTCCAAAACCACCTTCAACGTGGTCCTGGGGCTCGAGGCCCTGGCGGAAGAGACCTCCCGGCGGGCGGCCGATCTCCTGAAGGCGCCCCCCTGCCCCGGAGGGGTTTACCCGGTGGTCCTCGACCAGGAGATGGGCGGGGTCTTCGCCCACGAGGCCTTCGGGCATCTCTCCGAGTCGGATTTTCTCTACGAGAACCGGGAGATGCGGGACCTGATGGTGATCGGGCGGGAGATGGGCGTAAAGGAATTGAACATCGTGGACGACGGCTCCCGCCCCGGCCTCCTGGGCACGCAGGCTTTCGACGACGAGGGGACCCCGACCGGCAAAACCTACCTGATCAGGGAAGGGAAGCTGGTGGGGCACCTGCATTCCCTGGAGACCGCGGCCAAGATGGGGGAAAAACCGACCGGCAACGCCCGGGCCATCGGCCGGGGGGTGCCGCCGATCGTCCGGATGACCAATACCTACATCGAAGAGGGGAAACTGAGCTTCCGGGAACTCCTGGCCGGGGTGGATAAGGGGATTTACGCCTGCGGGATGATGGGCGGGCAGACGATGATGGAGATGTTCACCTTCTCGGCCGCTTACGGCTACCGGATCGAGAACGGGCAGGTCGGGGAGCTGGTCCGGGACGTGGTCCTGACCGGCAACGTCTTCCAGACGCTTCACAACATCGA